>NZ_DATGKU010000041.1:0-15737 GCF_035294505.1 Chthonomonas sp.
CCCTACAACCTACTCTTCGGACATAGTAGGAGGTGCCAGTCTGTTATGGCACCCACAGGGCGCCTTGTACTATCCTTTTAATCGGTTTGTTAATCTGTTTGGCCAGGAGAGGGCAGCAGATTCCTCTTCCTCGGAGGGCACGCCATCGGGTTCTGTGCAGGAGCAGAAGGTCTATCGTTATTGGGTGAAGGAGCGTCGTTGGGAGCGGGTGGTTTTTGTGCTTGGGGAGGAGCCGGTGAGTTGGAGGGATTATCATAGCTGGTCATGGTTTCTGGGTACGGACGGGCGGATTTATGGGACACAGGGTCGTGTGATTTATCGTTGGGAAGTGGGGAGAGAGGAGGGGGAGATAGTGTATCGTTTGCCGTATTATAAGGGGAAGGCGGAGTATGGGAAGGGTGAGGCGATGCATGGGATAGGGGATTTTGTGTTTGGGGAGGACGGTTATGTCTATGCATGGAATGAGCATTATGTGTATGGTCTCAACAGAGAGACGGGGGAGTGGCGTCTTTTGCTGCGGTATGATGAGGCGATAGAGTAGACAATGCTTCTGGTATTCTTTAAGCGACTTGCTGCGAAGATTATAGACAACATCCTTTGGCTTAGGAGCCTCACGACAAAAGGGGGGCTGGGCGTTTGCGCCCAGCCCCCTTCTCTACAAAACCACCAAAGGGCTTATGCCTCTTCTTGCGATTCAAGCGATGGCTGAGATTCGGCAGATGTCGAGCTACTGCCATCTTTGACCACCGCACTTTGGATGCGCTGCTTCACCTCCTGTGCGGAGGAAGCGACGTTCTCCACTAAGTTCCCCCAGCGCTCTTTGGCGGTCTTGGCCACTTCGGTGGAGTAACCACTCGCCTTTTCCTTCAGATCGGAGGCTTTGCTCTTCAGTTCAACAGCTTTATCCGATGCCTTGCTCTTTAGTTCGTTAGCCTTTTGGGCAAGCTGCTTTCGAGTCTCGGCCCCCTCCTGTGGCGCGAAAAGCAGCGCAATGGCTGCTCCCGTCACAGCACCCAACATGAAGCACGCGACATAACCACCCCAGTTGTTAGAGCCTTTGCTCATAATCTCACCTCCTGGCGAATCTCTCTCCAACCAAACTTCTCTAACGAAACGGTGCGGCCTGCGTGATGCCGCCCTATTCCTCTCCCCTTAGTATAAGCAAAATGGCCCTCCTTGTCAATTGCAGAGGCCACTGCCCAAACTTTAAAAATCAGGAAGCTATCCTTATCCGCATGCAAATACGGTCGAGAACAGCCATCCTGTTCTCGACCGCACCAAAACAACCCAGATGTACCGTATCACTCTTCAGAGTCAGCGTCTTCATCGGTATCATCGAGCCAATCGGTCTCCTCCGTTTCCGAATCGTGCTCCTTTTCCGTCTCCTCATCGCCCGATAATAGATTGCTCACTATCGTTTGGAACTCCTCGTTTCGACTGTCGGGGTAGATGCCCGTCTGAATTAAAGAAAGCAGACGCTCCCGCTCGTTCATGGCTACATGAGTGAGCGTGTACATGCAGCGGTGCACCTGGCCTGCCGTAAGGGGGCTATCCTCCACGGGCAGTTCGATGCTTACCGTAATCTCCCCATCTTCCGGGTCTACACCGAACTTCAGCAATTTGAGAGTACGATTCTGTTCCATCAACTTCATCAGCAACGCCTCGCGATTACGAGCCACATTTAAATTCAGGTAACAGGGAATAATGAAACGCACATACTCCCCATCCTCTGCCAACGTGATGTAAACGAGCATCTGCTGGTTCTGATGCACGAAAGGATAGAGCAGCATCTTCTCGTTATCGGTGAACACAGCGGCATTCGCCTCTTTAAAGATGTCGGTTAATTGTCCAAGTGTGACAGCCATCGCTTTTTGAGCTCCTTTTTTATTTCCTTTCGGGCCGCCGATAGAGGAGTGATCTACTCCTATCTATCAAGACAGTTTTCGATGAAAAAAAATTCCCAAAACCTACAAAAAGTTCGTGTAAAGCATTGTGCTCTCTTGATAGCTAGCGAATAAAACCACTCCATTCGACGCGATTCCTGCGGATTCTACATACAGACGTAAATGCGCCCCTTCAGGTATCATGAATATTGAGGACGAGTGGAATGAAAATACAGAGTTTAGAAGGCTACCGCGCCGCGCGGCAACACGCCGCCTGGATAGATAGAACCGAACAGATCGGCCTACTAAGCGTGAGCGGCCTCGACCGCTTTTCGTGGCTTCAGGGAATGGTAAGCAACGATGTGCGCCTCCTAGAGCAGGGCGTTAAACGCCTACAAGCCTGCATCCTAAACCCAACCGGCCATGTGCTTACCGACTTGGCGCTTATCGCTATCGCCAAGGGGCAACTGCCCGCTTTACCCACCTGCATCCTGCTTGACATGCCGCGCGAAAATAAAGAGAAGATCGGCCGCCTGCTCGACCGTTTCCTCATCACAGAAGACGTTGAACTCAACGATGTAACCTCTCAACTGGCATGTCTCTCTCTTCAAGGCCCTGCGGCCGCTCAACAGATTCAACAACTCCATCTGGGGCCGTGCGTCATTGTCGAAGCCGACCATACCGGTAGTGGAGGTTTCGACATCTACCTGCCTCGCGAGACACGCGACACCGTGCTTCATTCTCTTGCCATCCCCATTCTAGATGAGCCGACCATCGAGTTGTTGCGCATCGAAGCCGGCATCCCGAAATATGGTGCGGAGCTTGATGAGAGCGTTATCGCCTTAGAGGCCAATCTTCGACAAACGCATATCAGCCTTACAAAAGGGTGCTATGTAGGGCAGGAGATCATGGCCCGCATCGAATCAAGAGGCCATACAAATCGGGGCCTTGCCGGCCTCGTATTCTCTCCAAACGAAATTCCCGAGCGCGGCGAAACCCTCTATCCCTTGCAAGAGCCTGCCCGTGAGGTTGGCCGCATTACCTCAGTCGCCACCTCTTCGCCCGCCATGGACAATCGCCCCATCGCCCTCGCGTTTGTCCGACATGAATTCGCTCAGCCGAATACCCGCTTGCATGTGGGCGCATCGCAGAAAGTGGCCGTTGTTGTGCCCTTACCGTTCATCTCCACAACACAAGGGCTTTCAGAGTGAGCGCCGCCTCCGCTACACAACCCGTAGAGGGCCAATCGCATGAGATACGGCTGAACGCCATTCTGCAGCTGGCCCTCATCAACATCCTTTGGGGCGCCTCCTCGGTGGCCTCCAAAACGGCGCTCATGGCCTTCGGGCCGTTCACCCTTACGTTCGTTCGCTTCCTCCCGGCAGGGCTAATTCTTCTTTTACTGGCACGCTTACGACGCCGGGTGCCCCCTATCGCCCCAGAAGATCGCCGGCTTTTCCTGGCGCTCGGCGGAGTGGGCATTACCGCAACTTACGGTATCTTCTACTTCGGCCTTCAGCGCACCACAGCTACCGATGCTTCGCTGCTGTTTGCATGTGAACCGATTCTCATTGCCCTGTTCGGCTATCTCTTCCTCCAGGAACGGCTCAGCTGGCTGCAATGGATGGGTTTTTTAGTGGGCGTTACCGGCATCTGGCTTATCGCCGGCCGTGCATTGGGCGACTGGTTGGCTCTGGCCGGTCTTGCTTGCGAGTGCTGCGTTAGCGTGCCGGCGAAACGATTGGCCACGCGCTACCCGGGTCTTCTTGTGGTGGCCTATGAAATGCTTATCGGAGCCGTGCTTATGCTCCCACTTGCCCTATGGGAGTGGTTTCATCATCCTCATGGGGTCTCTCTTCGCCCTCTGGGCGCTCTGGCCTTCCTCAGCCTTGTCTGCTCGGTGTTCTGCTACGGCATCTGGTATCGCCTTCTTTCCCGCCATGCCATCTCCCAAATGGGGGTGTTCATTCTTCTCCAACCTCTACTCGGCCCTTTGTACGGCCATTTCTTACGCGGAGAGGCGCTTCACGCTAACACGCTGCTTGGTGCGCTGCTCGTCTTTTCTGGCATCGCGCTTACCATCTCTCGGCAACGTCTACCCAAAGGCGCGCGCAACTGACACCTCCAGCACTTAAGACACCGTTCTCAATAGCGTACTGTCCATTTAAGCCTCACTATGCGTCAACGTCTAGACGCAGTTCCAAAATTGACAGCCCATCACGCACTTTGTTACAATATCCTGCCGAGAGCCGTAACATGGAGAGATGAGCCACAGTCATGCCCGAGAAACCAACGGTGCCCCTTACCCTCGATACGCCCCTCCAATATGTGAAAGGTGTGGGGCCACACATAGCTCAACGGCTGGCAAAACTAAACCTCCAGAAGGTGAATGACCTTCTGCATCATTACCCTCGAAGATGGGAGGATAGAACCCTATTTGCCCACGCCGCGCAACTGCGTGGGGGCGAGTTTGTTACGCTCTGCGGGCTGCCTCTCTCTGTCAGCACCACCCATCCGCGACCTGGGCTATCTCTCACAAAGGCTCTTCTCGACGATCAGGGCGCGGCCATCGCGCTTGTCTGGTTCAATCAGCCCTACATGGAGCAGGTGTTTCGCAAACTGATCATGGCAAAACAACCCGTCGTGGTCTACGGCCAGACCAAACGCTCCGGCTGGATCATCGAAATCCAAAACCCAGAATGGGAACCTCTCGATGAAGCCGGCGACTCCCTTTCGAGTGGACGCATTACTCCCGTCTACCCGGCTACCGAAGGCCTAACCCAAGCCCGTCTTCGTCGTCTCACCGATCATGTGCTGCGCGAATGCTTGCCGCTAATCGAAGAGCCACTGCCGCTCGAACTACGCCAAAAACACGGCCTCATGGGGCTGCGCGAGGCACTGCAAAATATCCACTATCCCACCAGTTTTGAGGCCCTCGATGCCGCGCGCAGGCGTCTCGTGTTCGAGGAGTTTTTCCTTATGCAACTCTATCTGGCCCTCCAGAGGCACAAACTCCACGCCAATTCACAGGGCATTCGCTTTCACATCTCTCTTGAGGAGTTGCATCAATCGCTTCAAGCTATCCTCCCTTTTCCTCTTACCAAAGCACAGCAACGAGCCATTCACGATATCGCTGCCGACATGAGCAGCGGCCGCCTCATGAACCGCCTGGTTCAGGGCGATGTGGGCAGCGGGAAAACAATGGTGGCGCTCGCCGCCATTCTCATGGCCGTGCAAAATGGCTATCAGGCGGCCCTCATGGCCCCCACCGAGATTCTGGCGCAACAGCACGCCATCGTGCTCCGACGCCTTCTTGAACCCCTCCAGTTGCGCGTGGAACTGGCCATTGGCAGCCTCTCCAAACGTGAAAAACAGGAGGTTTATGAAAGACTGCGCACAGGGGAAAGCCTCATCGCCGTTGGAACCCACGCGCTCATCCAAGAGGATGTCGGCTTTGCCCGACTCGGTCTCGCCATCATAGATGAGCAACACCGTTTTGGCGTGCTTCAGCGCCGAGCGCTCTCCCGTAAAGGCGAACAACCCCACGTGCTTGTGATGACGGCCACCCCCATCCCGCGCACCCTCACGCTCACGCTCTATGGAGACCTCGATGTCTCCGTGCTCGACGAACTGCCTCCGGGGCGAAAACCCATCACCACCCACTGGCGCAGCCGCTCCAAACGCGAACAGGTCTACGCTGCCGCCGAACGCCTGCTTGTGGAAGGCCGTCAGGCCTACATCGTCTGCCCGCTTATCGAAGAAAGTGAGAAATTAGAGGCACAAAGCGCCGCACAGCTGCATGCCTATATCGCCAATAAAGTCTATCCCCATCGAAGAGTCGGGCTTCTTCACGGCCAAATGCCTCCTTCGGAAAAGGAACAGGTGATGCTGCAGTTCAAAGCTCACGAGCTTGACGTGCTCGTCTCTACCACCGTTATTGAGGTAGGAATAGATGTGCCAAACGCCTCGATCATCATCATCGAGGATGCCGACCGTTTTGGACTAGCGCAACTACATCAGCTGCGCGGTCGCGTGGGCCGTGGAGAGTACCCTTCCTACTGTATCCTGCTTGCAGACCCCAAAACCCCCGAAGGAAGGGCGCGTATGGAGATCATGGTAAAAACTTGCGATGGCTTTCGCATCGCCGACGAAGACCTGCGACTGCGCGGGCCCGGCGAGTTCCTCGGCACGAGGCAAAGTGGCCTGCCTGACCTCCATATCGCCGACCTTTTGGCAGACCGCGACGTCCTGGTTGAAACGCGCAACGCCGCCCTCGACCTCGTACAACAAGACCCTACCCTCTCTTATCCTCAGCATCGTGCGCTGCGAGAAGCCCTCCAGCGAATGCACTCCCACCTCGAACTCGCCTCCGTAAGCTAACATTTTCTGCGAGTTTGTAGTACAATATAAAGAAAAAGTGGCACTTTATGACTTTAGCGCTTGTGCCGGGGAGCTTTGACCCCGTTACCAATGGACATTTAGATATTATCCAGCGGGCTGTCGAACTTTTCGATGAGGTACGCGTGGTTGTCGCTCGCAACAGTTCGAAAACCCCTCTCTTTACGGTGGAGGAACGCCTCGAAATGTTGCGAGAGGTGTGCGCACCTCTCCCCCGTGTAACGGTAGACTCTTTCGATGGTCTTCTGGTAAACTACGCTTTGAAATGCGGTGCCACGGTGATCGTAAAGGGGCTGCGCTTTGTCTCGGACTTCGAGTATGAACTGCAAATGGCGTTGATGAACCGTCGGCTCAACAGCGCCATTGAAACGGTTTTCTTGCCCACAGGCGCTCCCTATTCCGATCTAAGCTCGAGCATCGTTAAAGAGATCGCCCGCCTCGGCGGGTCGGTGGAAGGATTGGTACCCGAAATTGTCCAGCGACGTCTCCGAGAAAAATACTCCGTCCACAGCACCTGAGGCCGCAAGCGCGGCAGCGCAAAACGAGATGCCTAAACCTATGCGGCAGGCGGCACGCCAACTTGAAGAGGCCCCACAGTTTGTGGCCCCCACAAGAGGAAATATGGACATCCTCAAACTGCTCTCGGAGCTTGAGGATATGGTGGATCACGCCCGGCGTGGCCCCATGGGCATCCTCTTGGGGTTTCCGGAGGAGCGCTTCCACATAACCCTGATGAAAATTAGGGCGAACCTGCCTGAAGAGGTGAAACGCGCCGCCAATTTGGCCAAACAGCGCGAGCAGTTGCTTGAAGAGGCCCGCCAACAGGCCGAGCGCATCCGGCAAGAAGCCAAAGAGAGCGCTTTGGCGGAACAAGAGCGGAGACAGAATGAGTTAGCCCAAATGCGCCTTAAAATGCAACAAGAGCTAGAAGAAGAGCGCAAACGGCTGGAAAAAGAAGCCCTAAAAATTTTGGACCAGGCGCGTGAACAGGCACACCAAATCCTTAGAGAGGCAGAGGCGCGAGCCGCCCATCTTATCACAGAAAGCGCCATCTATAAAGAGGCCGAAAAACGCGCCCAAGCCCTTCGGCTCGAAGCGGAAAACGATGCCTTAGCCACCCGACATGGTGCGGATGAGTACGCAAAAACCGTGCTGAATAACATGGAAGAGGTGCTGCAACGCGCCTTGCTACAAGTGCAAAAGGGAAAAGAACTGCTCTCTAACCCAAAATAACGGAGAACTCCTATGCGCCTCGATATCTCCGAGATCATAAGAGAACCGGGGAAAAGCGCCCACTACACGGTGCATGAACCGCCCCTGGTAGATGAAGATATCGAATGCACTGACGATATCATCGGACAGTTGGACTTCATCAATACGGGCGATGCCCTCCTGCTGCGAGGCAGCTGCGATACATGCGTTATGTTGCCCTGCAGCCGCTGCTGCACCTACTATCAGCAACCGGTCTCGCTCGTCATTGAAGAACAGTTCGAACTACGATCCATCTCTACCGGGCCGCGCTCTCTACCCCACATCGTGGTGGTTGAAGAGGACGAAAGCCCCATCGCCGGTAAACTGTTTGATGGCAACGTATTCGACCTCACGGAAATGCTCCGTCAGTACATTCTGCTGAGCCAGCCGACGCAACCCTTGCCGCCTCAGCAGAACGAAGTGTGCTCCCTTTGCCATCGTCGGCCCGAGGAGGCCCTGGCCGGGCTAGGTGGCGAGCAGGAGATCGAGCCTGGCGGCCATCCGGCCTTCGCCCGGCTGCGAGAACTATTGGAAGAGCAGCCCTAACGAAAACCGCGCCTGCTTTGGACGCACCTTGGTTAGGGTAGACTCTTCTTTTTGTGTGCGTAAGAATTCAGAGAATACGAAAGAGAGGTGTTTTATGGCTTTACCAAAACGACGTCACTCGAACCAGAGAACCCGAAAAAGACGAACCCATTATAAGCTGGCACATAAGCCGGCTATGGTTCCCAGCTTCGAGCAACCTGGTAGCTATACCCTTCTGCATCATGTAGACCCCGCCACTGGGCGCTACCGAGGGCGAGTCGTTTTTGAGATGACGGATAAACCCCAGAATAAGTAGGCAGGAAACGCTCCCACATTATGGCTCACTCGATGCGAATCGCCGTTGACGCAATGGGGGGAGACCGTGGCCCGGCAGAGGTTGCACGTGGGGTCTATGAGGCGGCACTCCATTCGCCATCCCATTTCTACCTCGTAGGCCATCCCGATGTGCTTCAACAAGAGCTAAAAAAGTGGCATAACCACCCTAAAAACCTCGAGATCGTGCCCGCCTCCGAAGTCATCGAGATGACCGATCAGCCCGCGGTGGCGCTGCGCAAAAAGCCCGACGCCTCGGTGGTCGTCGCCGCCCGCATGGTTCATGAAGGACAGGCCGATGCGTTCGTTACCATTGGGAATACCGGTGCCGCCATGGCCGTAGGCCTCCTTACCCTAGGCCGTATTAAAGGGATAGACCGACCGGCTATTGCCACTCCCCTCCCCTCCCTAACAGGCGGCACCGTTATCCTGCTCGATGCCGGCGCGACGGTTGATTGTGACCCCAACAACCTCTATGAGTTCGCCCTCATGGGCAGCGCCTATGCCGAGCATGTGCTTGGCGTGCCCAAACCGCGTGTGGCGCTTCTCTCCAATGGCGAGGAGATGAATAAAGGCAATACGCTGGTTAAACGAACCCATCAACTGCTTCTGAGCGCATCACAGGTCGAGGCGCCGTTTGAGTTTGTAGGTAACGTAGAAGGGCGCGATCTCTTTAAAGGGCTGGCCGACGTGGTGATCTGCGACGGCTTTACCGGCAATGTGCTGCTGAAAACGGCCGAAGGGGTCGCAGAAATGGTTCTATCGCTTGTTAAACAGGAGCTAGGACGACATCTCTGGATGCGCCCCCTCGTCGCCCCCTTCATGCCGGCCATGCGACGCCTGCGAACCCGTATAGACTACGCCGAGAGAGGCGGTGCACCTCTTTTAGGCGTCAACGGAATCTGCATCATAGGACATGGGCGATCCACCTACTATGCTGTGGCCAATGCCTGTCGGGCCGCAGAAAAAGCGGTGGAACATAACATCGTAGAGGTTATCCGTTCGCGCGTGTGCAAAGCGCCCTTAATGCCTCCCGCCACCTAAGGAATCTACCGGAAAGATGAGAAAAACCCGATGAGTAGTCCCCTGATACCAACAAAACAACCCTTGGCCGCCATCCTCGGACTGGGGATGTGTGTGCCTGAGCGAGTTCTTACTAACGACGACTTGGCCCAAATGGTGGATACAAGCGATGAGTGGATAACCTCTCGCACCGGCATTCGTCAACGCCACATTGCCGATGAAAACACAACAACCTCCGATCTTGCTGCAGAGGCTGCCAAACGCGCGCTTGCCGATGCGAATGTCCACCCCGATGAGCTAGATCTCATTCTCTGCGCCACCGCCACCGGAGATTACATTTGGCCGGCTACCGCTTGTGTGGTGCAACGAAAGATAGGCGCTTACCGGGCCGGGGCTTTCGACCTCTCCGCCGCCTGCGCCGGCTTCTGTTATGGTCTGGCGGTTGCAGGGGCCTTCATTCAAAGCCATGCTGCCCAACGTATCCTGCTCATCGGGGCCGATGCCCTCTCGAAACATGTTAACTGGAACGACCGCTCCACCTGCGTCCTTTTCGGAGACGGTGCCGGAGCCGCCGTTCTAGGTCCTAACGATAGCGGCCAGGGCGTTCTTACCTCCGTATTGGGTGCCAATGGCGATGGCCTTGAAATGGTGTGGCTGCCTCATGGTGGTACCCGCAGCCCCCTAACCCCCGAACTCATCGCAAACCGCCAAGATAAGCTCGTCATGCAGGGCCGAGAGGTCTATCGCTTCGCCGTTCAGGTCATTCCTGAAGCCATTCAGCAGGCGCTTCAAAAGGCCTGCTTAAGCCCCAGCCAGGTGGATTGGCTCGTTATGCATCAGGCGAATATCCGCATTGTGGAGGCCGTCGCGGAACGGCTGCATATTCCTAAAGATCGCGTTTTCATCAACATCGAACGCTATGGCAATACCTCCGCGGCTTCGGTTCCCATAGCCCTCACCGAGGCCGTGCAACAAAAGCGCCTCAAACCAGGGCAGATCGTGGTAACTGCCGGCTTTGGGGCCGGGCTTGCCTGGGGGGTTAACATCATCCGATGGAGCGCAAAATAGAACCGCTATGAGTAAGGTTGCTTTTCTCTTTCCAGGTCAAGGGTCACAACGAGTCGGCATGGGACGCTCGTTTTACGAGAATTTTTCCGAGGCTCGTGCGCTTTTCGAGCAGGCAAATGCCCTTCTCGGCTTCTCACTAAGCGATCTCTGCTTTGAAGGCCCCGAAGAGGTGCTTAAATCCACCGAAAACGCCCAGCCCGCTCTCTACGTCACAAGCTATGTTGCCTATCGCTGTCTGCAATCCCTCCGCCCCCGTCGCCCGGATGCCGTCGCAGGCCATAGCGTGGGTGAATACGCGGCTCTGGCCGTGGCCGAGGTCTTCTCTTTTGAAGAGGGCCTTCGACTTGTGCGCCGCCGTGGGGAACTGATGCGCGATGCCTCTCAAAAACGCCCCGGCACTATGGCGGCTCTCCTCGGGGCAACTCTTGAAATGGCTAGAGAGGTCTGCCTCGCCGCTCGCGATGCCGGCATCGTAAGCGTGGCCAATGTCAATGGCGCCGGACAGATCGTTATCTCCGGTGAGCCTGCTGCCGTCGAGAAGGCCTCCCAACTCGCAAAAGAGCAGGGGGTAAAGCGCGTCGTTCCTTTAGCTGTGTCGGGTGGGTTTCATTCACCGCTCATGGTGGAAGCCGGTGATGCCCTCTACAAGGACCTCGCCGCCGTACCGCTCCGAAAACCCACCGTTCCGGTAATAGCGAACATCAACGCTCGCTATGTCGAACAACCCATAGACATTATCTCCGGGCTTACCATGCAGGTAAGCGGCAGCGTTTTGTGGGAACCTTCCATGCAGCGCCTTGTTCAGGATGGTTTCCGTGTCTTTATTGAACTTGGCAGCGGCGAGGTGCTCACCGGCCTTATGAAACGTATCGCACCCGACGTTATCGCGCTTAGCGCCTACGATGCGGAAAGCCTTTCTAAGGTTGCAGAACAGTTAGATCACTTAGCAGAGCTTGGAGTAAAATGAAACTATCCGATCGCGTCGCCATCGTCACAGGAGCCAGCCGCGGCATTGGCAAGGCCATCGCCCTTGAACTCGCTGCCGAAGGCGCAAAAGTGGTTGTCAATTACAATCGCAATGCCGCATCCGCCGAGGAGACCGTAAAAACCCTACTAGAGGCGGGGAAAGAGGCGGTGGCCTTACAGGCGGATGTTGCCGATGCTTCTCAGGTGGAAAAACTGGTGCAAAGCACCATCGAACGCTTCGGTAGGGTAGATATTCTCATCAACAATGCAGGGGTTACCCGTGATAAGCTCGTCATGCGCATGAGCGAAGAAGATTGGGATACTGTGCTGAATACCAACCTGAAGGGGGCCTTTCTCTGCTCGCGTGCGGTAGCTCCCATCTTTCTCAAGCAACGTAGCGGAGTCATCGTTAACATCAGCAGCGTAATCGGTAAAGTTGGCGGGCCGGGTCAAGCAAACTATAGCGCCTCAAAAGCCGGCCTGATCGGCCTGACCAAATCGCTCGCAAAGGAGCTAGGCTCACGCAACATTCGCGTGAACGCCATTGCACCCGGCTTCATCGAAACCGAAATGACCGAGGTGCTGAAACCCGAACAACGCGAGGCCGCGCTAAAACAGATTCCCTTGGCGCGATTTGGAGGTAGCCGAGAAGTCGCACGTGTTGCCGTCTTTCTCTGCTCGGACGACGCTTCCTATATCCATGGGGAGGTCATTACCGTGGATGGTGGGCTGTTCATGTGAATACCTGTGCTGCCCGCCACGTGCTACAATAACCTGGTGTGCCTCTCGCGGAACCGGCTGAAGAGAGGGTTCCTTCACCCTTAAGAGAGGCTTTCTAAACAAGAACATTTAACTTAGGAGGACGATACATGTCTACAACTTTTGATCGTGTGCGCAAGGTGCTTCTTGAGAGGCTCGATGTGAGCGAGGAGGAGATCGTTCCCGAAGCCTCTTTGGTGAATGACCTGAAAGCTGACTCCCTAGATGTCGTAGAGATCGTGCTTCGTCTTGAGGACGAATTCACCATAGATATCCCCGATGAGGACGCCGAAAAGATCGTCACCGTTCAAGATATCGTGGACTATATAGACAAAAAGGCCGCGGCCTCATGAGCCGTCGCTCGAAGTGCCCCTACTTTAGCGAACCTTTGTATAGGAGTGGCTATGCAAACGCCATCTCATAACCCGACTGAGCCAAGGCGAGTGGTGATCACAGGCGTCGGAGCAGTAACCCCTCTCGGGCTTACTGCAGAAGACACCTGGAAAGCCTGCCTGTCCGGCTGCTCCGGTGTGGGTCCTATCACCTTCTTCGATGCTAGTGGCTATAGCACCCGCATAGCCGCCGAAATCAAAGATTGGGATCCTTCGCCCTACTTCGAGTCCCGAAAAGAGGCACGCCGTGTTGACCGATTCGTGCAGTTTGCGGTCGCGGCATCGCGTATGGCCCTAGAAGACGCCAAGCTCGAGATCACTCCGGACAACAGCGAGCGTGTAGGCGTCTACATCGGCTCCGGCATCGGCGGGCTGGCAACTCTTGAGGAGTGGCACAAAACGCTGCTGGAGCGTGGCCCCGATCGCATTACGCCGTTTCTTATCCCCGCGATCATCTGTAATATGGGGGCCGGCATGGTCTCGATACTGACCGGCGCCCGAGGGCCAAACTCCTGCATTACCACCGCCTGTACCACCGGCCTAAATAACATCGGCGATGCCTTCGAGCTTATCAGACGCGGCGGTGCCGACGCCGTGATCGCAGGGGGAGCCGAGGCGGCCATTACCCCCCTCAGCATCGCGGGCTTCTGTGCTGCGAGAACCATGTCTACCCGCAACGACGAACCTACCCGAGCAAGCCGTCCATTCGATGCGCAACGCGATGGCTTCGTGATGGGAGAAGGAGCCGGCATCGTGGTACTCGAAGCGCTCGATTCGGCCCTAGCCCGCAACGCCAAAATCTACGCCGAAGTGATCGGCTACGGTATGTCTGGCGACGCCCATCATGTTACAGCGCCGCCAGACGACGGCAACGGGGCTATCCGATGCATGCGCGCCGCGCTCAATGAGGCCGGCATCAAGCCGGAAGAGGTAGACTATATTAACGCACATGGCACCTCGACCGAGCTAAACGATCGCATTGAGACACTTGCCATTAAAGCGGTCTTTGGAGAACATGCTTACCACATCCCGGTCAGCTCAACAAAATCTATGACCGCTCACATGGTAGGGGCTGCCGGAGCCGTTGAGACCATCTTCTGCGCGCTCGCCATTCGAGATCGCATCATTCCACCAACCATCAACTACGAGTACCCCGATCCGAACTGCGATCTAGACTACGTTCCAAATAAAGCACGACCGGCCGAAGTGAACATCGCTCTCTCAAACTCGTTCGGATTCGGCGGGCACAACGGCTCTATTCTCCTTAAAAGATATAGCGGCTAAACCGAGAGGCGCCCCTGAGTAGGGCGCCTCTCAAGCCAAAGCGATGCCGGCCTCAACGAACGCTTCCCGTAAGGCACGACGTAAACGCATCTGCTCCTGTAAGAGATGAATGGGGTCTGTAGCCAAACTTACCCGAATCGTCATTGAACTCGCAGAGAATGCCGTGATTCCCTCCAATGTCGGGGCCTGCTTTAGAACGCTGCCCGGTGCCTCGAATAGCTGTTTTCCTACCACCTCAATAATCTCCATGACCTTTTGCAAATCAGCTGAAGCGGCTATGTTGATCTCCACAAAATCTACAATAGGATTACGGGAGAGGTTGGTCACCGTGCCTATATCCCCGTTGGCGATCATATAGACGCGGCCCGAATTGTCTACAAGACGGGTAACACGCATCCCGATGTTCTGCACCACCCCGGTCACTCCGGCAATGGTTACCATCTCCCCTACCATAAACGTGTTGTCTACAATGATAAAAAACCCGGAGATCATATCTCTAACAAGCTTTTGAGCGCCAAATCCTATTGCCAGCCCAATAACGCCGGCCGCCTCAATAAACGGAATTACGTTCACCCCAACCGCTTTGAGGATCAACACGCCAAAGATGAAAAAAAGCAAATAGCTTAAAATGCTGCGCACCAACCCCTGTAGGGTCTTCATGCGGCCAAGCCCGGCTCCATCCGGATGATGCCGCACGATCCGCGCCATACCTCCATCTACAACGCGAAACAGCATGCTACGCAATACAAAATAGATGATGATGAGTACGGCAACTTGAATTAAGGCCTCTAAACCTCGGTTCACCAGCAGATGCCAAACGTTTTTCCAGTAGTCGGGATCGAGGTATTTGCCGAACTCATGCTCCAGCTTTAAGGGCATGTCGCCTCCTTCATCCGCAGAATTTTCGTTTTAACATACCCCGCAAACTCTACAGGAATCGAGTCGTCTATCCGAATATCAACAACACTCCATCCCAAATGCACGGCTCAACAAGCGGAGATTGTTAGAGATGAGGACATCAAAAACGCGATTCGCGATCGAAAGCTGGCTCATGGCCCTTATTGGCCTAGCCGATCTCGGCAGCACCATCCTGTTTATAGAACGACACGGCGCACAGGAGGCTAACCCCATCTTTCGCCATTTCTGGGAAATGGGACTAGGTGCTTTTATTGTTGCTAAGCTCGTCTGCCTGATTGGACCACTGCTGGTTATGGAGTGGGCACGTCAGCGCCATCCACGTTTCGTTGCCGGAGCCTTGCGCATGGCCATTCTCGGCTACCTAGCCCTTTATGGGGTCGGTGTGCTCCATCTGAACCGCACGGCCAAAGCGGATATCCCCCTTGCAGCAAACGACCCAGCCGCTCTACAGCAGGAGTACCTCAGTGAGCAGATGGCTCTGAAGATACAGAGGATCGTCCAACAGGCACATAAAACGCGATTCGCACGTCCTCCGCAACGCACAGCCGTCGAATCTTACCTGCGTCCTGCCCTGTCCGTAGACAGAGGCAGGACGCAACTGTTGCGCTAAGCCGGGCTTTCTTCATCCTCCACTTTGGGGATGACGATGGTTGCGAGCCTGCCTTTCGGCCCTTCCGTTGCCTCATAACGGACCAGCTGTCCCTCGCGTAGCGTTCGGAACCCTTCCATCTGAATCACTGAGTAGTGTACAAATACATCTACCCCGTCATCGGCAACGATAAACCCATAGCCCTTAGCGTTGTTAAACCACTTTACTTTGCCCAAAAGCATATTGTCCGTTACTCCTAAGACCTGCACAACTTTCAGTGCGGACTCTTGGAGCGTCAACAACTCACGTTCACAAAGAGTGCACCAGAATCCTTACTGCAATTTGCGT
>NZ_DATGKU010000042.1:0-2715 GCF_035294505.1 Chthonomonas sp.
CGCGATTTACGCCGCACAGGCCAAACGGGGCGCACGCGAGATGGTGGCCCTGCTGCTTTTGCTGGAAGGTGGGCTTGTCGGCGCCTACAGCGCACTAGATCTGGTGCTATTCTATCTTTTCTACGAGGCCACGCTGATCCCTACCTATCTCATCGTGGGACAGTACGGGGGGCCGGAGCGCGGTAAGGCGGCGATTAAGTTTTTCCTCTACACTTTTTTGGGCAGTGTGCTGATGTTGGTGGCCATTGCAGCCATCTATCACTACACCGGCACGTTCGATCTCCTGGCGCTGTCCGATCCGAACTCGGCGGCCTTCACCGCCTTGCACAAGCTAAGTCCGCATCTGCTCATGCTGTTTTTCGGCGCCTTCGCCTTGGCGTTTGCCATCAAGACGCCCATGTTCCCATTCCACACCTGGTTGCCTGACGCTTACGTGGAGGCGCCGGCGGTCGGGAGTGTAGCGCTTGTGCTGCTGAAGACGGGCGTCTATGGTTTTGTGCGCATCTGCCTCCCCATCTTCTCGGCGCAGGTAAACCAGTTGGCTCCCTTCTTCATCGTGCTCGGCATCATCGGCATCGTTTATGGCGCCGTCGTGGCGGCCATTCAAAGCGATGCCAAGCGTCTGGTGGTCTACTCTAGCGTTTCTCACATGGGGTTTGTGGTGTTGGGCATCTTCAGCCTCACGCGCATTGGGCTGATGGGCGCTCTGTTGGCCAACCTGAGCCACGGACTTACCACGCCTCTCCTCTTTTTAGGTTTGGGCATGTTAGAGGAGCGGTGCGGCACGCGCCTGTTCCGCGATTTGGGTGGCTTGCGTAAAGTGATGCCCACCTTGGCGACCCTGCTGCTTATAGGCACCTTCTCCAGCATGGCGGTGCCCTTCTTCAGCGGGTTCGTCGGCGAGTTTCCTGTTCTCCTCGGCAGTTGGATATCCGCACAGACGGCCACAATAGGGAATTTTTGGCCTACCGCGGTCGCGGGCACCGGCATGATCCTCTCTGCGGTCTACATCTTATGGTGGTATCAGCGGCTTATGCTCGGCCCGCTTTCCGAAACCTATCGGAAGCTGCCCGATTTGGGGCGTTACGAATGGCCGGTGCTTGTGCCTCTGGCCGCGCTCATCTTCTGGTTGGGGATTGGAACGCAGTACTGGGTTCGCCCCATGAGCGTGCCCGTCGAGCAGACGATTCCGGCCTCGTCTGAGGCGATCCGTGATGACTTGCCCGTCGCCACGTTTCTGAACCAACGGTGGATCGAGGAGACCTATCAGGCGCATCGAGAGCATGGCACGATCCGCCTCGCGCCCACAGGAGTACCCACCCATTTCCCACCTGGCGCGCGTCCTCCCTTCTCCATGATGCCGCGTGGTGGACGCATTCCGGCAGGTTTGTCGCCCAACCCACAGCGCCGCTCGGCGCCTCGAGAGGCTCCGTTCAATACCCCTCCTTTCTCTAGACCCATGCCATCGCCGCCACCAACGCCCAGAGCGGCGACACCGGCTTTGCCTTCAGGAGGTAACACGAAGTGATGACGAATTCGCAAAGTCTGCACGCTCTTCTTCCCGTTCTCATCGTGGCGATAACCGGCATTCTTGTGATGGTCGCCGATTCCTGCCTGGCCTGGTGGCGCCGATCGCGCTGGCTTAGCAGCAGCCTCGGTCTTCTAGGGATCGGCCTTGCCGCTTGCTATGCCATCGCCCAGATCAACGCCTATTCGAGAAACCTCTACGCCTTCAACGGGGCGTTGGTGATCGATCATTTTTCCCTCGCGATAAGCCTCGTGCTGCTGACCTCGGCCGCTTTGGCCATCCTTCTGGCCATGAACTATCTTGAAGAGCACAAGCTGAACTTGGGAGAGTACTACGCCCTCATTCTCTTCTCGACGGTGGGGGGGATGTTGATGGCGATGGCCAACGATCTCATCGTGCTGTTTGTGGCCTTAGAAACCCTGTCGTTGGCGCTCTATGTGATGGCCGGTTTCCTGCGAACAAACGCACGTAGCGAGGAGGCCGCCTTGAAATATTTCTTACTCGGTGCCTTTGCGGCAGGCTTCTTCCTTTACGGAACGGCGCTTATCTACGGTGGCTCGGCGCAGTCGGCAGGGATAGGCGGCACCACGTCGCTTTCGGAGATAGCCTTCCGAATGCAGCACGGCGAACCCACCTTCCTGTTGATGGCCGGCATGGCGTTGGTGCTTATCGGCTTAGGTTTTAAAGCGGCTCTCGTGCCTTTTCACATGTGGACTCCTGATGTCTACGAGGGGGCTCCTACGTCGGCTTCGGCCTACATGGCATGCACCGCAAAGGTAGCGGCTTTTGCGGCCCTGCTTCGTTTTCTATGGGCTATGGCGCCTGCCCATGCCTTTTGGCTCGGAGCCGTGGAGGTCATCGCCGTGCTGAGTATGTTTGTGGGGAATCTGTTGGCCATCACACAAGAGAACGTTAAGCGGATGTTGGCCTACTCTTCCATTGCACACGCCGGCTACTTAGCTACCGCCCTTGCGGCCATCACCTCCACCACGGCACAAGGCGCTGCCTTCAGCGCGGCGCTGTTTTACCTTTTAGCCTATACCCTTATGACCATGGGCGCCTTTGGCGTGTTGGTCTATCTCTCTCGGCGCGGCCACGACTGCCAAACGCTCACCGATCTACGTGGCATTGTGCAGCGTGAGCCTATCGCGGCCTACCTGCTGGCCATCTTCATGCTGTCGTTGGGC
>NZ_DATGKU010000043.1:0-8262 GCF_035294505.1 Chthonomonas sp.
ACACACCTTTCCTTGCGGCAGCTATCAACCTAGATACCCCTTCAACCAGAGAATGGTCGAATACTCCTCAATTAGAACATGTCATAACCCTATCTTTTCAACATACAACAGTTTCGAGGTTTCTTCATCTGCTCTCTCAACACGTCGGCAAGCCCATCACTTTAGAATACGATAGCCTCTTCCAAACCTCGGTAGTAACCGGAGTCGATGGCTTACCCTCAGGCAACCTAAGCCATCAAAGAAAATTGCGGATATCAGCCAGACTAGGGGATCCAAGTCTCGAGCTATCTTTACGTCGCCTACCCACCTACAAGGTCATAGAAATATTATGTCTAGCGCTTGGCAGAGAGATAGTTGTCTGTCCCCATTTCGTCGGTTATCACCTCAGACCATCCTACTTTTTGCAAGTTGACGCTCCGTACTACCCGGCAAATTCACAAGAGTGGAGGCTTCATGAAGTGGGGATAGACCTCATTCACTATCTTCAGAAACTGCCTCCTGAAGCATGGTCACCCGCCGATCCCGTCATAGGGCACGCCCTCGTAAAAATGGCAGGGCTTTGCCTACAAAGTACCTCGATACGCATTCCTGTCTGCTCCCAATCCCCTTCTTCCCTCCACAACGTTCCTTCTCTACTCTCGGAAAGGGATCTTAGTCCTGTTTCTCTTGGATTATCAAAAAGACAATTCTTGCTATTGGATAACAATGGCAGTTTTTACTCTTTTTCCATAGGTCTAAAATTAAGAGCGAACTGTAGTCTCGCACGAAATTATCAATTGGATGGTTTCAGCTTTATGATTAACGATTGGCCGGAGGAACGCGTACGTCTACAGCAAAAGGAAATCCAGGAACATTGTATCGCAATAGACCCACCGAGAATAGTTTATGGTCAATTTCAAAAAAGACACCAACTCCCCGCCACGCTGCTGCAACGGTACACCTTCCATTTCCCAAAAACAACGACACTTGGCCATGCTCTAGAAGAGATCGGAACCCGAACCGGAATTAACGTTGTTATCGTCGGCCTTCCCCAACAGAAAATAAGTCCATCCTGTACTGCTTTCACCCGTCGCCCTCTTTTAGATATTCTCAATAGCATTCTTCAACCGAATCCATCCACCTCACCATTCTATTGGGCGTATGCAGATAATACCATCATTGTGAGTAACAGCCTTGTAGATCCGAACTTCGATGCGCTCAACAACAAAATGGCTCCTCTACTCCCGAATCTCTAGGCTATTGCGTAGGATTCATTCGCATGGCCTACATCTTTGCTATCGATGTGCGCTAGCAAGACAGGGAGCGTTATTTTGCAACAACGCAGTTACCCTATACTGTCATAGGCTGTGCTTGGAAAAGGACTACCCAGTTCTCACCCCTTACTTCTCTCCCTTCTAATCAAACCTGTACACTTAGGGAGCACTTCAAAGTTATTTTTCTGCAAAAACTAGAGGGCTTGCATGGCATGACCATCTTGCGGTAGAATGATAGGCGTCTGCGAAAGCGGACACAGAAAGCGTGAACCTTTAAGTCGGTCCGGTGAGGCTGACAAGGGATGTGCTGTCCGTTCTACCCTATCAATGCAGTAACGCCCGGCCAAAAGCTGGGTTAGGATTGACACAACACCCTCTCCGCCTCCCCCGGCCCCAGATCGCGGATGGTGGCAAGCTGTGTCGTGCGCTCCGCCTCCGCAAGGAGAGATAGCCGTGGAGAGCGAACATCCAAAGACGGATGCCTTAGATAACCTACAAACCGTGCCCCTTATGGATGCCGATGACATCCGAAGGGCGCTCACCCGCGTTGCTCATGAGATCGTCGAACGAAACCGAGGTGTTGAAAACCTCGTCCTTATCGGCATTCTTACCCGCGGTGCTCCTCTTGCTCAGCGCCTCGCGCGACTTCTTTATCAGATAGAAGGAACCTCAGTCCCCGTAGGCCGTCTCGATATCGGCCTCTATCGAGATGACTACGGCACAAACCCCAAAGGCCTGCCCGCCGTCGCCCCCTCCGATATACCGGTAGACCTCAATGAAAAGCGCGTCGTGCTGGTGGATGATGTGCTCTTCACCGGTCGAACCGTCCGTGCCGCCCTCTCCGCCCTCCTCGATCTGGGACGGCCGGCCTCCATCCAACTTGCCGTCCTGCTCGACCGAGGCCACCGTGAACTGCCCATTCGCCCCGATTTCGTCGGCAAAAACGTACCAACCGCACGGCACGAACATATTGCCGTGCACCTTAGCGAAACCGACGGCGAAGACCGCGTCCTCCTGCAAAGACGAGGCGCCTAGCAACACAGTGAAGGAACTTAGGGTATGCGTCACCTACTGACTCTGCGCGAAACGTCGAAACAGGATATCCTGCACATCCTGCAGACGGCTGCCAGCTTCAAAGAGATTCTGCAGCGCCCGGTAAAAAAAGTGCCCACCCTTCGTGGCCGCGCTATGGTAACCCTCTTTTACGAAAACTCTACACGCACCCGCACCTCTTTTGAAATGGCCGCCAAAATCATGAGCGCCGAAGCCATTAACATCGCCGTCGCGCAATCGTCGGTGGCCAAAGGAGAATCGCTGAAGGACACCCTGCTTACCCTACAGTCTCTGAAGGCCGACTGCATTGTGATGCGCCACTACGCCGCCGGCGCCCCAGAATTTGCTGCAAAGCTGCTGCATACCCCCGTGGTGAACGCCGGTGATGGACGCCATGAACACCCCACCCAAGCTCTGCTCGATCTGTTTACCATCCAACATTACAAAGGTACCATCGAAAACTTAACTGTGGCCATCGTGGGCGACATCGCACATAGCCGCGTCGCTCGCTCCAATATCTGGGGGCTGACCAAGCTCGGCGCCAAAGTGCGCCTGGTCGGACCGCGAACCCTTATGCCAAAAGATGCCGACCAGCTGCCGGTAAGCGTCTATTACGATTTAAAAGCAGGGCTTGAAGGGGCCGATGTGGTGAACGTTCTGCGCATTCAGACGGAGCGCCAAGACCGTGGGTTGCTTCCAGGACTTCGGGAATACTCCCGACTTTACGGCATCTCCGCCTCCACCCTGCGCTACGCAAAGCCGGATGTGCTGGTGCTGCACCCAGGCCCCATGAACAGGGGCGTGGAGATATCTGCCGAGGTTGCCGATGGCAAGTGTGGAATGCAATGTGCCGTGACCGAACAGGTGACCAACGGGATCGCCGTTCGCATGGCCGTGCTCTATCTACTGATGGGCGTGCCCCAACCTGAGGAGAGCTGAATTGAGAACTATTTTGGCCGGAGGGCGCATTCTCGACCCCTCCCAAAATCTCGACCGCGTGGGCGACCTGCTTATCGAAGATGGTCGCATTGTGGGCATCACCCCTCCAGGCGAAACCCGCCAAGCCGATGAAGTGATCCCTGTGGACGGCCTGCTTGTAACTCCAGGGCTTATAGATATCCACGTTCATCTGCGTGAGCCTGGCTTTGAATATAAAGAAGACATTGAAAGCGGTACGTGCGCCGCCGCCGCAGGAGGGTTCACCTCCGTCTGCTGCATGCCCAACACGAACCCAGCCATAGATAGTGCTCCGGTTGTTCACTACATTCGTGAACGGGCCGAAAAATGTGGCTTCGCCAGGGTTTTCCCCATCGCGGCAGCCACCAAAGGCATGGAAGGAGGCCAATTAACCGAGATGGCCGAGCTGAAGGCCGCCGGCGCCATTGCCATCTCCGACGATGCCTTCCCCATCCAAAGCGCCGAGACGATGCGTAGGGTGATGGAGTATTGTGCCATGCTCGATCTGCCGCTGCTGACCCATAATGAGGACAAATCGCTGACCGCACACGGGGCCATGAACGAAGGCTACGTCTCCACCGTGCTCGGTATTGCCGGCATGCCGCGAGTCGCCGAGGATATTGCCGTGGCGCGCAATATCCTCCTCTGCGAATACACAGGTTGTCGTCTTCACCTCCTGCACATCTCCTCAGCACGAACCGTGCAGATTCTGCGCCAGGCCAAAGCAAAAGGCTTGCCGGTTACCGGAGAGGCCTGCCCCCATCACTGGGTACTTACAGAGGAGGCTTGCCTCGGATACAACACCGACGCCAAAATGAACCCTCCCCTGCGCACAGCACAGGACTGCGAGGCGATTAAAGAGGCTTTGGCCGACGGCACCATAGACTGCATCGCCACCGACCACGCTCCCCATGCCGCTCATGAGAAAGAGACGGAGTTTGAAGCCGCTCCGTTCGGCATTGTAGGGCTTGAGACGGCCTTTGCCTTGAGCTATACCCATCTCGTGCTTCCAGGTAAACTGTCCCTTAACGACCTCATCGCGCGGCTAAGCTGTAACCCGGCGCGCATTTTGGTGCTTCCACACAAACTCGGCACGCTTCAACCGAATGCCCCTGCCGATGTGGCCGTGTTCGACCTCGACGCCGAATGGACGGTTGATCGCGAAAAACTTCACTCAAAGTCGAAGAACACGCCGTTTCATGGGGCTACTGTTAAAGGAAGGCCGCTTTTCACCCTGCTGAACGGCAGAAAAATAGAGGTGAATTCGCATGACTAGCAGAGCGCAAACGGTTTTCAGCGGGGGCACCATCCTCACGATGGAGCCGGAAAGCCCCGTGGCCGAAGCCCTCGCGATCGGTCCCGACGGCCGTATCCTTGCCGTCGGACGAGAGTCGGAGGTCAAAATCCTTGCGCGTTCCACAACCAAACAGATTGACCTTCAAGGGAAAACGCTTCTTCCCGGATTTTTCGACTGTCACATGCACATTCTGCCTCTAGGCCTTGCGCTTATGCAAGTGGATCTCTCGCCTTCCGTGGTCAAGTCGGTGGACGATATCGTTCGGCTTTTGCGCAAGCGCCTCGAAGAACAACCAGACGCGCCATGCATTCTGGGCAATCGCTACGACCACAACCGCTTCACCCCTCCCGTACATCCCACGCGATACGATCTCGATAAGGTCTGTACCGACCGCCCGGTGCGCATCGAGCATACCTCCGGCCACGCGGCCGTCGTCAATAGCTATGCCCTCAAGCTTTTAAACATCACAAGAGATACCCCTGACCCCATCGGGGGAACCATCGTACGCGATGCCCAAGGCGAGCCAACCGGCGTCCTGCTTGAAACGGCCAGTTGGCAAAATCTCGATAAGATCATTCCTCCTCCCACGCGATCCCAGCAGGTTGAAGCGCTGAAACTTGCCAATCGCTACCTCATAGAGCGTGGCATTACCTCCGCTTCCGACGCCAATACGCTCCCTGAAGAGATCGAGGCCTACGCGCAAGCGGTGCGCAATAAAGCGCTTCAGGTGCGTGTCAACGGCATGATCGCTTGGGCCGAAGTGATGCGCGCCTCAGGCGATAACCCTCCACCCCCTCACGAGTTTCATCATCCCGATGTCAGCGGGCACCAGTTTCACATTGGGCAGGCAAAACTCTTTTCCGACGGCGCCATTACCACCCGTACCTGTCGGCTATCGCAACCCTTCCAGGATATGCCCGACAACTACGGTCTCTTCCTTCACCCGCCTGAAGAGCTAGAAGCCTATATCCTAGCAGCCCATCAGAAGGGTTGGCAGATCGCCACCCACGCTATCGGAGACGCCGCCATAGACCTTGTCCTACGCTGCTATGCCAAGGCGCAACGCGCCCACCCGCGCCCACGCCCCGGCCATCGTATCGAGCACTGTATGCTTCTCACCTCCGATCTAATCGCCCGCCTAAGACGCCAACACATCTGGTCTATCGGTCAGCCGGAATTTCTTATGCAGCTTGGCGACGCCTATATCGCCGCACTCGGGGCAGAACGGGCCAATGCGCTCTCTCCCTATGCAACCCTCGAAGCCCAAGGAGTGGCCCAAGCCTTCAGTTCCGATTGCCCCGTCGTTCCGGGCGCTCCTCTCGATGGCATTCGCGCCGCCATGGAACGCAAAACACCCTCCGGCATCGTTCTCAATGACCAAGAGAGGGTCTCGGCCGAAGTCGCCCTCTATGCCTATACCGCCAGCCCTGCCTACGCCACCCGCACCGATGATGACCGTGGCACCCTCTCCGCAGGGAAATGGGCCGATCTCGTGGTTCTCTCTGAAAACCCTATGCAGGTTCCCCTTTCCGAATGGGAACGCCTCAATGTAGTGGCCACTTTCATACAGGGCGAGCAAGTCTACGGGGAGCTAGCCTAATAAACAGGAAAGAAAGATATGAGTAAAGCGATCCTTGTTCTTGAAGATGGAACCGTTTTTGAAGGCGAATCGTTAGGAGCCGGTGGATACACCACAGGTGAGGTTGTTTTCAATACCGGCATGACCGGCTATCAGGAGATTCTTACCGATCCCTCCTATGCTCATCAGATCGTTACCCTCACCTATCCACTCATCGGGAACTACGGCATCAATCCCGACGACTTCGAGTCGCGCAAGGTACAGGCAAGCGGCCTTGTGGTGCATGAGGTATCCGAGACACCGAGCAACTGGCGTGCCGAGTGGAATCTTCACGATTTCCTAAAGGAGCGTGGAATTGTTGCCATCTCTAAAGTAGATACGCGCGCGCTTACACGTGCCTTGCGTATCCGAGGGGTCATGATGGGAACCATCTCCACCGAGGAGACCCCACAACAGGCCCTCGAACGATTGCGCTCTGCCCCACGCTACGAATCGGCAGACCTTACCCGTCTTGTCACCACCGAACAACCCTATCGGTGGCACCCTGGGGATAAGGCACCGTCTCCTTTCGATTCCCCTACGGCCGCGCGCGAAGCGCGATGGCGCCTCGCCCTGATTGATTGCGGCGTAAAATATAACATTTTGCGCAACCTGGCCGCGCTGAATTGCCAGGTTACCGTCTACCCCTGCACAGCTACCGCATCGGAGATTCTGCGTGAGAACCCCGATGGCATCGTCCTCTCGCCCGGCCCCGGCGACCCAGCACACCTCGGCTATATCGTGGATACCGTGCGTGCTTTGGCCGAACGCAAACCGATCATGGGGATCTGCCTCGGCAATCAACTGCTAGGATGCGCCTTCGGCAGCCGAACCTTCAAACTGAAGTTCGGGCATCGGGGCAGCAACCATCCGGTGAAAGACCTGCAAAGCGGCCGCGTCTACATCACCTCACAAAACCATGGGTACGCCGTCGATCCCGATAAACTACGCGACGGCATGGAAGTTGCCCAAATCAACCTTAACGACGGCACGGTTGAGGGGCTGCGCCATCGGGAGCTACCCATCTTCTCGATTCAGTATCACCCTGAAGCCTCCCCTGGGCCCAACGATAGTGCCAACCTCTTCCGTAAGTTCATCGAGATTCTAGAGAAGGTCGAGGCCAAAAAATGACCGTTTTCCACCGTGATAACGCTCGGTTAACGCCGGACGCCGGCGCCAAAGAGTTGCAGTTGAAAAAGAGAAACCGCTACTACTTTTCTCTCTTTCTGCTGTTAGTCCTCGGCTACGCGGCTTTGGCCTTTACCACCGGCTACATTCCCTCCGGCTCTATGGAGCCCCTGCTGAAGCCTGGCGATCATGTGTTGCTAATGCGGGCATGGGCCGCTTACCCTTTTGGCATCCTCCCCTCCCGTGGGGACGTGGTGACCTTCCATTTTACCAAGGCGGCTCAAGAGCGCGACGCCGCCAATTTCCTCGGCGCCGAAGCGACTACAATCAAAAGCGGTGAAATACTTATCAAACGAATCGTGGCCCTACCCGGTGAAACCGTGCAGATACTCGGCAATACAGTCTATATCAACGGCAAACCGCTGCACGAAAACTACACGACCATCCCGGTTAGCAATCCGAACCTCTACTATCCTTATGCCGTCCTTCAGCCGCTAAAAGTGCCTTCGGACTGCGTTTTCGTCTTAGGAGATAATCGCAACAACAGCGACGACGGCCGCTTTTGGGGGCCGCTGCACATCAGCGACATTACCGCGAAGTATATCATGACCCTCTATCACACCAAACCGCCTAAAGATTCGGAGGATCAATGAGGCTGAACCGGCAACACACAGTGAATATATCGCCCTGGAAAGCCAGCGCCTTTCATGGGCGCAACGCTCTTCTTCTCCTATTTCTTCTCTGCTTCGGCCTCATGCTCTTCGTACGGCTCTACGCGTTAGCCAGCGATGCCTATCCTCGTCTTTCCTGGAGCGGCGCCCTCCTCACCGATGAAGGCTTCTACCTCCATAACGCCAGAAACCTCCTCCTCTTCCACCATACCACCACCGATGAATTCAATAACGACCTCATCATGCCCTACCTCCACTATGCCCAAATCCTCACCTTCCACCTCC
>NZ_DATGKU010000044.1:0-1874 GCF_035294505.1 Chthonomonas sp.
GGTGCCTCCTACGGCGGCAGAGGCAAGCTGCTGCAACCGCACCGTGTCGTTAGCGACCGTATGATCGGCTTGCCAGGCATCGTAATAGGCGTTATTGAAGTTGATGAAAAACTGTGGGTTCTGGATAAAGCATTTCAGCCAGGCGGTAGAGGCCATTTGAAGGCGCGGCACCAACATGCCCCCAAGGCCGGTGAGCGTTTGGTTGCTTTTGGTGGGAGGGAGAAAGGTATTGTTGCCAAGGGCCGGCTGGTTGAGCACATCATAGTAGGGGGTGTAGTAAAAATCGGCTGCAGGGTCTATGGGTTGGGTGGTAGGGAACTGGCCTTGGAGGTCTTGAGCCACAACCACAGCGGCGGCGCGCGCCATGCCCATCTCCCAGGCGTCATAGCCAATGGCTAAAGGACCGTGAAAGGTCTGTGCCATCGCCTGCAACAGACCGAGATATTTATCTTGGTCTGTGCTAAAGTTGGGCAGATCGATATCCACCGAGCCGTCCGGGTTCATCACCACCGTAACCCCAATGATGCCGGACACTTTGGTAGGGTTATCGTCCTTGTTGAGAATGGTTACCTGACCGTTCCATAGGGGTGGGCCGATGCGACGTACAAGAGCCGGATAGAGGAGGTTGTTAACCGTATTATCCAGAGCAGAGGCGGTGGGCACATCGAAGGCATACTGGCCTGTGGTGTTGGCCACGAAGGTGAGCTTATTGTTTGCCGGCACACTTCTGCCAACCGGCGCCTGAGGAAGCAGTATCTGGCCGTTATGGCGCACTACCACCATATCTACCACCGGGATTTGATGATTCAGAGGGAAGGCATGAAGGCGGCGCAGCGCGGCGATCTCCGGGGCAACGGCGGCGGCGCGAGTTTGCATGACCTGACGAATGCGTTGGGCAATCGCCTGCTGCACTTCATTTTTGTCGTTGGGATGGTTCACATCCACCACAACAACCGACTGAGGGCCGTTACCAATAGTATGAAACGGCCTGTTCAAAATGTTACGATAGGTTTGTGCGGTGGCCTGCTGAAACGGCCCAAAGGCACACAAGGTAAAGCTAAACACCAAATAGGCTAATGGCGTCGTTCGCATATTCAATGCCCACATTCCTCCCTTACAGTTTGCCGATTTTTGGTATGGCACTGCAACCAGATTCTCCTTGGGGCAGAACACCTCCTGCCCATGAACGCTTCCGCATACGCACAATCGCCTTTGTAGGCGGCCACGGACACCCACAAAGACGATAGGTTTAGGCCAACGGCCTTGGCCGGTGGTTCGCTTATGGAACCACAAACGAGCCGATAGGGCTTACGGAGAACGCATAGCCCACGTTGCTGCTTGGGGGGGTGTATTGAGCAATGACCGCCCAGTAGTAGGTGCCTGGGGGCAGAGGGGACGTGATGGTATAGCTTGTAGAGGAGGTGATTTGCTGTAGAATGGGATTCACTCCATTGGTGTCGGACTGATAGTCCGGAAACTGGTTGTAGACCAAAACCGTGTATTGCCCTGCGGCGCTGACGCTTGTCCAGGTAAGGGTTGGGGTAGAGCTGACCGTTTGGCCGCTCACGGGGCTAAGCACATTAATGGGATCGAGCGGGCTAACCTGAATGGGCGAGGTGGGTTGACCTTCCTGGCCGTTCTGTGGGAAGTTAATCGTATCCACCGGCGCAACGCTGTAGAAGTAGATAGCATCGGGTGTAAGGCTGGGGTCTTGATCGGCAAAACGATCGCCTAAAGGATCGCGCAGAAGGGCTATCGAGCTAAAATGAACGTTGTCGTTTGGGGAGCGCAGAATATCGAAACCCAAAAGGTTAGGAACCTGCTGATAGTCCCAAAAAAGATCACACTCCACGATGCTGCCGGCAGGAGCACTG
>NZ_DATGKU010000045.1:0-6184 GCF_035294505.1 Chthonomonas sp.
CGCTAACCGCTTGCGGGAGCGAGAACATCGTGTTCTGGTGATATGCCCGCCGGGCGGCTGGCTGCCCGACCGCGTGCGCGAAGCAGGTATGGAGTGCCGTGAGGTGGTAATGCACGGGCCGCTTTCGCCCTTTGCCGTTCCACGCATCGTGAAAGCCGCACGAGCCTTTCATGCCCACATCCTACACACCCATCTTACCCGTGCGGCCTACCTCGGCCATATCGCAGGCCGGCTGGCCGGCCTTCCGGTTGTCTCCAGCGTGCATGTCATCAATCGAAACCCGGCCTACCGCTTTCTGCCCAATCGCGACCCCTCTATTGTGGCCGTGTCGGAGTATTTACGGCAATGGCTTATCGAGCACGGCGTCCCTCCACAGCGCGTCCGTACCGTTTATAACGGCACGGACTTCACAGAGTTTCCCACCCTCGATCCGCTAGAGCAACGCAAGGTGCGGCGCGAACTCGGCGTGCCCGACGATGCCCTTTTAGTGGGACTTTTCGGCCAGATCAATGCGTTCAAGGGGAGCTACCTTTTGGTGCAGGCGGCTCGGCGCGTGCTGGAGTGTTATCCTTCAACCTACTTTGTTTTTGTGGGAGCCGTTCAACCTCAGGTAGAGGCCGACCTTAAAGCGCTGGCGAAAGGCTATGTGGAGCGACTGCGTTTTACCGGAACGCGCAACGATGTTCGCCGCCTTATGGCCGCCATGGATGTGATCACCCTGCCATCCCGCTATGAGGCCTGTAGTATGGCCATCATCGAGGCGATGGCCGTGGGCAAACCGGTGGTGGCCACGCGCGCCGGAGGCAATCCGGAACTGGTGCAAGATGGCGAGACGGGGCTGTTGATAGAACGAACCCCGGAGGCCCTCGCTGAAGCCCTTGTGGAGATATTGGCCGACACCTCTCGCCGCCGACGCATGGGAGAAGCTGCGCTGCAGGTGGCAAAAGCCCGTTTCGCCTCCTCCGTTACGGCGCATCAGATCGAGGAGCTTTACAGTCGCCTCGTCAACTCGACGGCTGCTCAGCTCTCCGGGTGAATATCTGCCATGATACTGCGGGTGCAACAACTTGGTATCGTGCCCTATCAACAGGCATGGGATTTACAGCGCCATCTCGTAGAGGAGCGTAGAAAAGGGCATATCCCCGACACGCTTCTCCTGCTGCAACACCCTCCGACGATTACCTTTGGGCGGTTTTCAAGCCCGAAGAACCTCGTGGCTTCTCAAGAGACCCTCAAGCGATTGCAGGTGGAGGTTGTGCCGTCGGATCGTGGGGGGGACATCACGCTTCATGCACCCGGCCAGCTGGTGGGCTACCCCATTTTCGATCTACAATCGCCCCCGCACAAGCCGGACGTGCACAACTACCTACGACTTGTGGAAGAGGCGCTTATTCGGACATTGGCAGCCTATTCCCTCAAAGGATGGCGCTTCCCCGGCTATACCGGCGTTTGGGTAGACGGCCCAGAAGGCCGACCGGAAAAGATCGCCGCTATCGGCATTCGCATCCATCGTTGGATAACGCATCATGGGTTTGCATTGAACGTTTCCACCGACCTCGCCCTCTTTCAGCTCATTGTGCCCTGCGGCATACAATCCTATGGGGTCACCTCTTTGTTACGGCAGACAGGACATAGCTATTCGATAGAAGAGGTGGGACGGCAAGCCGCCGCCGCGTTCGCCACCACCTTCGGCCACGATAATTTGGAGTTCGTTTCTTAGACCCCACAGGCACCCTCATGCGAACATAGAGCTTAGAGGTACAATCTAACAGGTATTCTTCATGGGATGCCGAGGGGGTAGGGGCTTTGCAAGTTAAGGCTTTGCAAGTTAAAGAGTTTCGTGAACGCCAGGCCGTAGAGCGCCTTAAGCCGATTTGGCAGGCGCTGCAAGAAGCAGCCACAGATATTACGCCTTTCCAGACTTGGGAATGGAATGAGGCTTGGTGGCGCCATCTGGGAACAAAACGGCGTGCCCGTGTGCTTGTGTTTTACGACAACGGCGAGCCGGTAGCCCTTGCGCCGCTCTGTGTCGGGCGCTACCTCGGCACCCCCCTCCGTCGTTTGGAGTGGATCGGCACCGGCTCCTCCGATTATCTGGGTTTTTTAGCGCTCCCCGGTCACGAAAAAAACGTAGCAAAAGCCTTGCTCAACCATCTCCGCACCTCATTAGACGGCTGGAACATTGCCGATCTTCAGCAGCTTCCCTCGCATTCACCCTTGCTCGACCAAACGGTTCTCCCTACCGTTGTGGGCATTCAACCCATCGAACCCTGCCCCTATCTTCCTTTGCCGTCGCGTTGGGAGGCCTTAACGGCGCGTTTAGGCAAAAAGATGCGCTTCAACATCGGTTACTATGCCAGGCTGCTTCAACGCACCTTCCCCGATACGGCCTTCCTCATTGCCACGCAAGAGACTTTAGACGAGAGCATGGAGGCTCTTTTTGCATTACATCAACGGCGTTGGAATGCAAAATGGCTGCCGGGCGTGTTCGGCAGTCGTAGGGTGCAGGCGTTTCATAAGGAGGTAGCAAGCCGATTCTTAGAGAGAGGTTGGCTTCGGTTGCATGTTTTGCGGGCCGATGGAAACATTCAGGCCGTGGTCTACTGCTTTGCCTTCCGCAATAAAACCTACTACTATCAGGCCGGCTTCGCACCGGAATACGCTCGCTACAGCCCCGGTACGATTTTGGTGGCCCAAGCCATTCGTCAAGCTATTGAGGAAGGCCATGTCGAGTTCGATTTTTTGCGTGGGCAAGAGCCTTATAAGTACCGCTGGCAGCCTGAGGAACGGTGGAATCGGCGATTATTGCTACTGCAGACGCACGGCTCCGTTTGGGAGAAAGCCACACTGGCAGGGCGCATCGGTTTTGCATTAAATCGTCTTGAGCGATTTGTGGAGTCCCGGGTAAAGGCGGGCTTGCAGAAAAAAGGAGAAGCCTCTTCTTGAGTTCTTAGAAAGCGAGGTCTCAGACCATGCGGCGTCGTCATTTTGTGGTGTTGTTCGTTATTCTGTTGTGGCTCCCCACGCTTAGCGGATGTCGCACCCGCAGTTTTCTCTCCACAAAACAAGAGATCGAGCTTGGGAAAGAGGGCGCGCGCGAGGTGGAGCAAGAGTTTCGCGTAGACACCACTTCCCCAGATGCCGAGCGGGTACGAAAAATAGGCGAGAGCCTTCTGCCCCACATGGATCGGCGCGATGTGCCCTACTCCTTTAAGGTGCTTATCTCGAATCAGATAAACGCTTTTTCTTTGCCTGGGGGCCCCGTCTACGTTTTTCGAGGTCTCCTCGATCTGGTGGGCAATGACGATAGCGCTCTTGCTTGTGTCATCGGGCACGAGTGCGGGCATATCAATGCGCGCCATGTGGCACGTCATATCTCAACCGACATCATCCACAGTGCCCTTATCTCTATCCTCTTCCCCAATGCTAACGTACAGAACGCCGTGGGCCTCGTCGATCAGATTATCCAGTTAAAATACAGCCGTGACGACGAATATGAGGCCGACTGGCGCGGGCTTTCCTACGCCTACTACGCTGGCTATGACCCCAATGGCCTTATCCGCTTCTTCCACAAATTAGAGCTTGTGGAGAAGTGGGAGGGGGGGAACAACACCCCAGAATGGTTACAAGACCACCCCTTAACCCCCGAGCGCATTAAGCGCGCCGAGTGGATCATCGCTCACCACGACTATCGTTACGGACATTAAGGCCCATAGCTTGTGTAGCGCGTTCCTCCAAAGCCGCGGAAGATAAGCCGGGTAATGAACCACAGAATCAGCCCAAAAACGGCGAGGCTGATAAACAGGTGGAACCAGTTGAAACCGCCGGGATAGTAGTACCCGCCGGGGCCCACGTAGGGGGGATAGTAGTAGAAGGCCGGATGGAAGGGCAGATAGTAGTACCAATGGGGAGCGCCCCAGTAGAAGCTATAGTCACTCCATCCACCATAGTAGTGAGCGGGATAGGCGCGCCCACGATAGATGTAGGAAGAGGAGTGGGTATAGCTCGGCCCTCTTCCAAAGGCGCCTGTACGTCCAAATGAGCCGCCATAGCTTCGAGTGGAGGAGCTATAGCTATGGCTTCCCCCGTACGTTCCGCCATAGCTGCCGCTTCGGCCAAACGAACCGCCATAACTCCGTGTGCCGGAGAAGGAGCTGCTGCGGCCGCCGAAAAAGCCGCCATAGCTTCGAGACCCTCCAAAGGAGCCGGAGCTGCGCCCGAAGCTTCCGCCATGGAAGCCACCGCCAAAGCTTCCAGGGCGCGCCATCGCCAGCGGAGCGGTAAAAAGCAAAGCCGAAAACGCCAACAGCAGCGCCAGTAAAGCCGACTTTCTTGTCGTTCCCTTCATGTCGAGGATGTCCTCCTTCGTATTGAAGACGGGTGTAAAGTTCAAGCTCCCCATAAAAAGCAAGAGCTATCGTATAGATCGTAAAACCTTGCCAAAAGGTTTCACGCGTTTTTACGATAGCTCTGTGCTGTGCCGGATTAGCCGATCTCTTTGAGACTTACCCTACGTCCCTCTTGCGCGCTTTTGATGGCCGCAAACACCATGGCCAGCGATTTCAGGTTGTCGGCAGCGCTGCATTCCGGATCGCGGTCTTCGCGAATGGCCGTAAAGAACTCGTCGAGAATCGCCTGATGAGCAGGCGGCACCTCCAAAGGCTCGATCTGTTCTTGTACCGGCTGTTCCACGCGATGGAGATGAGAGTAGGTCATCTGATGCTTATCCCAATCTATACTGCCTTTCGGACCCTCAATGCGCCAATCCCCATTCCATCCGGTTTGCGAGCCGACGGCACAGCCGCAAGCGACATGGGTGGCGACGAGGCCATCGGGATAGAAAAAGACGATGGAGTGCGCTGCATCTCCTTTGTGCCAGCCCCAAGGGTGGTTCCAGGTGATAGCCTGCACACTCTCCGGCTCGGTGCCGAGAACATAACGTAGCATGTCGAAATGGTGCACCATCATGTCGTTGATGAGCATGTAGGGTTGAGTCACGTAGTGAGAGCCGGGAATGTCGGCCCAAGGAATGTAGAACCGAATATCGCACTGTCCTGGTTTGCCGATCTTGCCCTCTGCAAGCAGCCTTCGGGTGGTGCGGGGGAAGCTGCCGAACCGATAGTTTTGAGTGATCATGTGCTTGCGTCCATGCTTTAAGCCCTGCTCCACCACCCGCTTTGCCGTGGCGTAGTTGTCGCTGAGGGGCTTTTCTTCCAAGACGTGGAGGCTGGCGGCAAACGCTTTTTCGGCAATAACGTGGTGGACGGATGGAGGGGTGACATCGAGCACGAAATCGGCCTGAACCTTTTCAATCGCGTCGTCGAGAGATTCGAAAAGACGCTCCTTGGGAACGTTGTGGTGCTCGATGGCGCGTTGCTGGTTTGCCGAAGAAGGCTCTACGTAGGCCACGATTTCGCAGTCGTTGCGCTTGCGTACCTCACGCAGCCAAAACAGACCTTGTCCTCCCAACCCGGCGAGGATACAGCGATACATGTCCTTGCTCCTTTACGATTTTTTGGCTTGTTCAATGCAGTTTCTTACATAGTCCAAACTTTTCGCCAAATTTTGTGCCTTTTCCTGTGGGGTATTTCCGGTTATGCCGCACTCATAGGCCATGTAGCCGGTGAAGCCGATCTCAAGCAGTACCTTAAAAGCGGCCACAAAGTCTATGTCACCGGTGCCCGGCTCCATGCGCGTGTTATCGGCCAGGTGGATGTGGGCTACATGTTTGCCGGCCTCCCGAAAGGCCTGAGGCGTGTTGGTCTCCTCGATATGCATGTGGAAAAAGTCGCTAAGCAGCGCAATGCCTTCGACCTTCGCCTCCTCAATAACCCGCACTCCATCGCTTTGGCGACGCAGATAGTGCTGCTCGTAGCGATTGAGCGGTTCAAGCAGAAAGAGGGTGTTGTGTGCGGCGGCAAAGGGGCCGATCTCTCGGCAGATAGCCACCATCAGTTTGTCCTCGATCTCCAAAGGCGTCATAACCGGCGAGAGATCGGGCACACGCGCATTGCCGAAAATAGGCGGGCATATCTGGCCTGCCGCGCCCACCTCGCCGCAAAAAGCCAGAATGGCCTTGCTTCCTTCAATGCTTTTTCGACGCTTGTGCGGGTCGGGGTCAAGGAAATCGAAGCTTGGGTGCCCCTCAAGGTCGGCATTCCCACAGACGCTGGAGATGGGGACG
>NZ_DATGKU010000046.1:0-1246 GCF_035294505.1 Chthonomonas sp.
TGTAACGGTGCGAGGACTTCATATTCTGGGCGATCACTTCAGCCTTATTCTCTATCTGTTGGCTCCTTTAGAGTGGGTTTATCCTCATGCGGAGCTTCTTTTGGTGGTACAGACGGTTGCCTTAGCTCTGGGAGCGGTGCCGGTCTACCTCTTTTCCTATCGCCAGCTAGGCTCTCAGGCTAAAGCGCTTCTCTTTGTGCTGGCCTACCTCCTCTACCCGGCCATGCAGTGGGCAAATTTCATGGAGTTTCATCCGGAAACTCTTGCCACGCCCCTTTTGCTTGGCGCCCTCTATGCCCAGCAGATAGAGCGTTGGCCTCTCTTTTTCGGCCTTCTCGGTCTCTCTGCCACCACGAAAGAGGTCGCCGGTTTGGCCATCATCCCGCTGGGCCTCTACCTACTGGTATGCGGCCGGCGCAAGGCGGGCTTGGCCACAATGGGCTTAGGAGTTCTAAGCCTTATTATCGCTTTTGCCGCAGTGCGTCACTTTAATGAGGGGCACCCGTCGGCCTACATTTACTATTTCAGCCGCTACGGGCATACCCCCTTGGAGGTTATCGGCTATTTTTTGCTGCACCCATGGCTTCTGATTCAAAGCCTCTACAGTCCCATGACTCAAGGCTTCTTCAGCGAACTCTTGTCACCGCTCTGTTTTTTGTCACTTCTAGCCCCCGATCTTTGTGTCCTGGCACTGCCCTCGTTTTGGGTTTATCTGTTCGCACAGAGGACAGGCTACTACCCTTTAGCTCCGGCCTCCATAGTCGGGCACAACACCACCTACGGCATTCCCTTTATTTTCGATGCGGCCGTGGTGGGGTACGCCCGTTGGGAGCGATGGGGTCATGTTTGGCTTAGTCGCACGATGCTGGTGGGGCTTGCGCTAACTGCGCTTCTCGCTGCTCGGCATGGACCCCTTTTCGGAAGCGCCAGAATGGAGACCTACCCTCCCTTGCCACGAGCGCGAGCCGAGGCGCTTCATCGGCTACTGGCACACATTCCGAAGCAACCTTCAAGCCCATTACCAGGGGCCTCAAAAAATCGCAAATTTTTATCGGGTAAAGCGCCCTTCCCTTCTATCTCGGCGCAGGGAGAACTGTTGGCGGCTCTTGCCGATAGACCCTATCTCTATACCTTCCCTAATCCCTTTACTCACTTAAGCTGGGGCGGCACGCCCCAAGCACTGGAACAGCAGACGCAAACCAGCTACTACCGATGGCCGCCGGTGCCGAGCGAATACAAAACCCTT
>NZ_DATGKU010000047.1:0-7786 GCF_035294505.1 Chthonomonas sp.
TGTAGGGCCAAACGAAATCCGAACGCAGCAGAATGCCCACGCTAATGCCGCTGACATAGGCGCTGGCAAGGTTTGGCCATTTGCCATAGGTGAGTCGGCCTAGCACCAACTCGGTCGCCATGCTGGTAAGAATGGCTGCCAGCGTGTAGAACGGATTCACGAGAACCCGCGCGGAGAGTTGCGCCATCAAGAGGATGAAGGTGATCAGCAGGGGCGCAATATAGCGTGGATCGATTCGTAAGCCAAGGCCTTTCGGCCGCACTCGTTCGACCGCATTTTTAAATAAAACAAGATTGCCCATAATGACTATGGCTCCTTGATGTTATTGATCGCATTGATTTTGAGAGAAGAGGCCGGGAGCGTTTGAATGAGGCCTGAGGGCCATCGGATCACCAGTTTTTCGATCTGAGGATCGGGGCCGAGTCCAAAATGAAGCCGGCGTTGGTTCTCCGCCGCGAATCCACATCCTCCCAGCACAAACTGTAGCTGTTGTTGATGATTCCAATACAGAGTTACCGCGGCACCGATGGCACTGCGGTTGCTTCGCGTGCCCTCCAAATGAAACTCAATCCACCTGTTCTTGGGGTCTACGGTGTTTCGATAGATCAGCAGCGGGCCGCGCTGATTTGCCACAACGACATCGAGCGCCCCATTATTCCACAGATCGGCCAAGGCCACAGCCCGTCCATCGTAGAGGTCAGTCGCTCCAATCTGTTGAGCCACCTCGGTAAAGTGGCCGGTGCCATCGCCGAGCCAGACGCATTTCTTCTCATAGCCGGAGAGGCTTCGCCCGTTCATGGCCGGCCAGTTGGCCGCATCCGAGATAATGGCGCTGTTGGCTCCCGCCACCTTATTGAAATCGTGCCAGTAGCTTTGGTCGCGCTTTCCCGAATAGAAGCCGTTGGTAAGATAGAGGTCGAGATAGCCGTCGTTATTGAGGTCGCCGAACTGCGCCCCAAAACTCCAGCCGCCCATGGCCACCCCCATCTCGGCCCCCATCTCGTTATACTTAATGGCCTTACCCGTTGTGCCGGGTTGGGGCACCCACAGGTTATTGCCCTGCATAAGCTCGCCGGGTTCCGAGATATTGCTTATATAGATGCAGGGCCGTCCCTGATTAAGGATATCGCCGAAGCTCACGTTCATGCCGCTTTTAGGGCCTTCGGTAAACGAGTAGATGGCGCTTTTCGCGATGGGGATAAAGCGCCTCCCATGGTCGTTATAGAAGAAGAGCGAGGCCCCATAGTCTCCGGCGATCACGATATCGGGATAGCCGGTGCCACACAAGTCGGCAGCGGCGGCGGCCAACGCCCAGTAGCGTCCGCCGAGGCCCATCGGCTCGGTAACGTCCTCAAAACGTCCACCGCCCAGGTTCTCCAGCAGATAGAGCCGACCCCCATTGCTGCCGTACTCGAAATTGTTCGTCATGATCTTGGTGGTGGTGAGGTGAAACAGGTCTATATCGTCGGGGAAATAGCTGCACAGGAGAAGGTCAATTTTGCCATCGTTGTTGTAGTCGAGCCAGATAGCGTTGGAGATGTTGGCCTTTGCGGGCAGCCCACTGCCGGCCGTTACATTGGTGAAGCGCTTGCCCCCTTCGTTATGAAACAGGAGGGTAGGGCCGCTCCACTTGTAGACCAGCAGGTCTTCATAGCCATCGTTATCGTAGTCGCCCCACACGGCCCCTTGGCAGACACCTGTTCCTGGAGCGTTGAGATCGTTTAGACCCACCTCTTCGGTGACATCGCTGAAGGTGCCATCATGGTTATTGCGGTAGAGAGCACACTGTGTGCCTACTCCGCTATTGGTCACAAAAATATCGGCCCAGCCGTCCCTATCGAAATCCACAATGGAGACCGAGGCCCCGAAGGAGGCCACTTCGGGCATGATGTTGTTGAGCTTTGGGTCGAACTGTGGGGCTTGATGTACGAAGTGAATGCCACACTGTTGGGCGCACTCGGTGAGAGAAAAACCGTAGCGTTGAAGCGATGCTTGGGGCGAGAGGGCACGGGGCAGCCGCATGGAAGCGCCCTCCACAGAGATGTCGCCTCCTCGGCGGCTCAGCCAGCGCGCCAGGGGTACCCCGCCCACGAGGGCCAAAAACATGCCGATGGCCACCCGCCGCGATACGGCTACAGCATGCTGTTCTTTAATCGGTTCCGAAATTCCCATAATGAACATCCAAAAGAGCACGAGTTTGCTATGTTTGAAGAGAATAGGAAGGAATAACTCCCCACCTATATTGTACCAAACTTTTCAACCCCATGCGAACGGCAAGTTGCTGCCGCTGCCTCCCGATCGCAAGATTTTCTGAGGCAGAGCGCCCTTCCCCTCAAGGGTTGACCCTACAACCATCCTACGAATCAAATCGCTCCGGTAGTGGCAGGCCTGTGCCTGCCCAATAAAAATAGGGCAATCCTTATGGGGTAACCACCAAAAGCGAGATAACCCTATATGCAGGTAACCTCAAGAGTTACATCGCCATGCCCATCACTCCGGCATCTTCTCTATAAAAAATTCGCCGAGATTGAGACGCTGCCCTCTGAGGAGAGGAGGCAAGAAGGGTAAAATCTATCGCGGTCTGTTGCGCGTTACCATCCACAAAAAGGGAAAACCTTCCTAAAATAGAATAGCCTCTGCGACAAAAAGCGTTCTCTATTCGGTATCTAAATCGGTATACTCTCGTTAGGAAGCGAGGAGGATATGCCTAACACACGGAACAAACAACGGGGCGTTCGCCGAAAAGTCGTTTTTTGGTTGCTTGCTGCCGTGCTCTTTGTAGCAGGCCTCGTGGGCAGTGAGCCTCTTTTGGCCCGTCTCTATCAACTGTATAACGATCGCTCTCTCGCCGTTGCCATCGAACGCGGCGACAACGCAATGCTTCTGCGCCTTTTGAACTCCGGTGCCGACCCCAACTTTCCCCTCGATTACGAAAACCCGAAGCCCACGCCAGCCACCTATCTCAAAAACGCCCTGCACGGGCCTTTGCGTGCCCCCCGCATTCCCGTGACCACGCCGCTTATGCTGGCCGTTATTCACAAACGACCCGATATGGTGGAAGAGCTTCTGGCACACGGTGCCTTTGTAGATGCGCGGGACGAATATCGCTTTACCCCGCTGATCATGGCGCTGTCGCTGCACCAACATGAGATCGTACGCCTGTTGCTCGCCCACGGAGCCGACCCCAATGCCCAAAACGATCTGGATATTCCTCCTATCGCTTGGGCCATTGAAGTAGGAGATAGCGACGACGTTCCCCTTCTGCTGGCCCATGGGGCGAATCCCAACGCCTTAGATATGGACGGGCGTCCGGTGCTCTATTTGGCCGCCCTCTTGAACGACAAAAAGTCTATACGCGCTCTACTCCGCTACAACGCAAGCCCGAGCCTCGCCTTCCATGGATGGACGGTTCTTGACCTTATACGTCATCGGGGAGATCGCGAGCTGCAGCAGCTTTTCGCCCCCTTCCTCCGGCAGGAGAACGGAGCGATGTTTCAAGGTTAGCGCGAGGAGGGAGTAACCACAAGGGTTGTCCCTACACCCACCTCAAGGAACCAACCTGCCTTTGTAGGGGCAGGCCTTGCGACTGGCCAATGAAATAGGGCGATGTCCTTCCCCTCAAGGCCGACGCCCTCCCCCTCCCCCTATCAGGGAGAGGGGAGATTAGCAAAAGGGGCACGGTGACCGTGCCCCTACAGGCGGTTTCCTTTGATTAGCTTCCCTTCGGTAACTAACCATAACCGCCCCCTTTCTCCCTAATAGGGGGAAAGGATGGGATAGGGGGCGAGCGAGGTTGGCTTGCTTTGCAAAACTGCCTCTAGAACCGTGAAGCTGGCAGTCTCTGTAGCCCATCACCCTAGCCCTCAGAACCGATAGGAATTGAAACTCAAGATTTCTCGCCTTCGGCTCGAAATGACAGGTGTGGTATCGGCTCGAAATGACAGTTGTTTATCCAGTCTTCAGCTCGAAATGACAGTGGTTTATCTCGCCTTCGGCTCGAAATGACAGTCGTATCGCCGGCTCTTAAAGCTCCCACTCCCCCGCTCCTCAAGGCCGATACAGGGGTCCCCAGAAAATCGAAAGATTTTCTGGGGTAGGGCGCCCTCCCCCTCCCCCTATCAGGGAGAGGGACACCTAGCGGTGAGCACCTCAGCGGCCAGAAAGATTGCCTTACTCGCCTACCTCTCTGGCCGCTGCATCGCCGTGCGCTAGCACCTCCCTAATAGGGGGAAAGGACGGGATAGGGGGCGAACAAGATAGCCGTGCTTCTGGAGATTGGCTCTAGAACCAAGCAATTGGCAGTCTCTGCTTTAGTCCGCAAGTAACTGCATCAGCAGGGTATCGGTGAGGAGGGCGATGTTGGCGTTGAAATCCAGCCGGCGACGCGCCAGCAAAATGGCGTCTATGGCGCGTTGCCATCGCCGGGGGGAGGCCTTTTGGGCAATGCAGGCAAGATCAGAGCGCCGATGCACGTTCACAATGGCCGTCTCTAGGCCACATGTAGACAAGAGGAAGAGATCACGATAGAAAATGACCATCAGGTCGAAGAGGGCGGCAAACTGACGCCGTGCCGCCTGCTCCCGCTGGGCGGCCGGCTCTCCCTCCTCCGATTCGGAATGGACTTTCTCCTCTTCAAAAAGCGACGTCAGCTCGCCGGCAAGACGTCGCATCTGCTCGCCGAGTCGAAGCGCGCGTCCCTTAGGCGCCACGGCGATCATCTCGATCAGCTCAAAGACGTTCTCTATCTCTCGAAGTGCCTGCGGGTTGCCGGCAAGGCGTACACCTTGCCCTATGCGCCCCTCCGATATCGCCGCAACCTGGTAGGCCTGTGCCGGCTCCAGCCCGTAGCGCTCCCTAAGATAGTCGCTCAAGCGGTTTTGGGGCAGGGGAAGCAGGCGCAGCACCTGACTGCGCGAGACGATGGTAGGCAACACGCGTGAGGGATGCGGTGCGGTAAGCACAAACAGCGCATAGGGGGGCGGCTCCTCTAAAACTTTTAGCAGGCTATTGGCTGCCGCTTCGGTAAGCCGCTCTACGGCCTCCAAAATGTAGACCCGCTTTCGCCCGATAACCGGCGCAAAGGAGAGCGTATGCGATAGAGCGCCGGGCGGGCGCCCATCCCGATCCCAAAGCTGCCAAATCTGAAGCTGTTCGCCGGCCGGTCGAATCGTAAGGATTTCTGGGTGCGTGCCGGTATGGGCGTAGCGACAGGAGGGGCACACGCCGCAAGCATCAAGCGGCTCTCTTTGAGGGTCTTGGCAAGCAGCTACCTGGGCAAATGTGCGCGCCAAGGTGCCCCTCCCCACGCCGGGGCTGCCCACCATAAGCCATGTGCCGTGCAAGCGATCTTCGGTCATCGCTTTGCGCAGCGCCTTGATGGCCGCCTCCTGGCCTACGAGATCGGCAAAACGCGGCATATTAACGAAGGTTCCTCGCCCCGATGTCGCGGCGGTAGTGCATGCCCTCAAAAGAGATGCGCGCAATGCCCCGATAGGCCTGCGCCATGGCCTCCCGAACATCGGCCCCAAGGCCGGTGACGCCCAGCACACGGCCGCCATCCGTCACAATCCGGCCTCCTTCTCTGCGCGTGCCGGCATGAAACACCAAACACCCTTCGGCCTCCGCCTCTTCGATGCCGTCAATGGGTTTGCCGGTTTCATAACTCCCCGGATAGCCTGCGGAGGCCGCCACCACGTTGACGGCCGCTCCCGACTTCCAACGAACCTCCACTTGGTCAAGAGTGCACTCTACCGCGCCTAGCAGCAGTTCGAGCAGATCGCTTTCCAGAAGCGGCAGCACCGCTTGGGTTTCGGGGTCGCCAAATCGGCAGTTAAATTCGATACACTTCGGCCCCTCCGGCGTCACCATCACTCCGGCATAGAGCGTTCCCCGGTAGGGAATGCCAAGCGCCCGAATGGCCTCGATGGCCGGGCGCAGAATGCGATCAACAGCCTGTTGGGTGAGGTCTGGTGGGAGGATAGGTACGGGGCAGACGGCGCCCATGCCGCCAGTATTAGGGCCTTGATCGTTATCGTAGACCCGCTTATGATCTTGCGAGGGCAGGAGGGGAACCAGATGGCTGCCGTCGGTAATCGCCATGATGGAGGCCTCTTCGCCGGTAAGGCACTCCTCGATAACCACATGAGCGCCGGCCTCTCCAAAAACCTTTTCCTCCATGATGCGGTGGACAGCCTCTTCGGCCTCCTGACGCGAGGCGGCCACCGTTACCCCTTTGCCGGCAGCGAGTCCATCGGCCTTCACCACGATGCGGGCGTCGGGGCCATGCTGGGCATAGTAGTCCGCAATGCGAGCACGGGCTACAGTGGGCGAATCGCACACCCAAAACGACGCAGTGGGAATGCCGGAGGTCTGCATGAGGCGCTTTGCGAAGGCTTTGCTGCCCTCGATGCGAGCGGGGTCTTTTGAGGGGCCGAAGATGGGCAAGCCGCGCGCTTCAAACAGGTCTACAATACCGGCCATGAGAGGGGCTTCGGGCCCCACCACGGTCAGCGCCATTTTCTGAGCGGCAGCAAAGTTGGCTAGGGCCTCGATGTCGGTAGGTTTTAATGGAACGCACTCGGCCAGTCGCTCAATGCCGGCGTTGCCCGGAGCGCAGTAGAGCTTCTCCACGCGCGGGCTTTGGGCCAGTTTCCAAACAAGGGCGTGCTCGCGCCCCCCACCCCCCACCACCAAAACCTTCATGTTAGGCTATCCCTCCTCAATTTCATGCACCCGGTCAATGTTCACAAAGCGAGTGTACTGCGGCTGGAAACCCACGATCACTTTGCCGGTAGGGCCGCTGCGATGTTTGGCGATGATCAGCTCAGCCTCCTCCTGGCGCTCCGCCCCGTACGGGCGCGGCCCCTCCTCCTCTTCCTCCTCGCGCATCTTATAGTAGGCCTCGCGATAGATAAAAATCACGATGTCGGCCTCGGCCTCTATCGAGCCGGACTCGCGTAGGTCGGAGAGCAGAGGGCGTTTATCGGGGCGCGACTCCACCGCACGCGAGAGCTGCGAGAGCGCGATAACCGGCACATCCAGCTCACGAGCCAGGCTTTTACAGGCCCGCGCGATCTCCGAAATCTCCTGGTTACGGTTTTCGGTACGGCGATGCGAGCGCATGAGCTGCAGATAGTCTATCAGCACCAACCCAAGGCCTCTCTCGGCCTTCAACCGGCGGCATTTTGCGCGGATTTCGATGATGGAGATGTCGGGCGTATCGTCAATAAAAATGGGCGCCTCCGCCAGCCGACTGATTCCCTCGCCCACACGCTGCCAATCCTCCGGCTGAAGATTGCCCGTGCGCAAACGATGGGCATCCACGCGCGATTCGGAACAGATAAGGCGGGTTACAAGCTGCTCTTTAGACATCTCCAGGCTGAAGATGGCCACCGGCAGGCGCTCCTCCAAAGCGACGTGCTGGGCAAGTTGGAGGCTGAGCGTGGTTTTACCCATTCCGGGCCTGGCCGCAACGATGATGAGGTCGGAGGGCTGCAGACCTGCCGTTTTGTAGTTGAGATCGTCGAAGGGGGTTAGGCGGCCGGTGGGGGCGCCGCGGTTTTCGTAGCGCTTCTCAATGCGGTCGAGTTCGGCATTCAGAAGGGGGCGCAGTTCGTAGAAATAGCGCCCCATGCGCCGCTGCCCTACCTCGAAAATGATCTGCTCGGCCTGGTCAACCAGCTCCTCGATGCTCTCAAAATCGCTGTAAGCCAGCCCTTGAACCCGCGTTCCGGCATCCAATAGCCGCCGCAGAATGGCCTTTTCCTCCACGAGACGGGCATAGTGC
>NZ_DATGKU010000048.1:0-22880 GCF_035294505.1 Chthonomonas sp.
GCCCAGGCGGCGGCAAGCAGCGCGAGAGAGGTGCCTAGGTAGGGCAATACCTTTCGCATCTTTTGCCTCCTTAGTGGAAGTTTTGAGTTTGGTTTTGGCACACGAAGAGCGCGCCTCTCGACATCAGAGAGAACGCGCTCCGTTGGTTCCCGAACTCCTCCACCGAACGAAGGCAGCAACGCCAGCCCGAAACGGTACACCCTTTTGCTAGGCGCCCTGTTCCAGAAGAGTATCCTTTGTATCCTGCTTCTTTCCCAAGACCGCCTCAGCGCGGATGGTCATTTCCTATGGCTTACGCTACCCTTCGACCGGAAGTGAGGACTTCGGTAAACACACGGAAGCGTTCGATTTTCATTTATATCTAACGCTTCATCGCGTGTTGATGTTCCCAAATCAACACGCATTTTTTCGAGACGGCTACAGTGTAGCATACATTTTACATGTCTGTCAACCACCCATAGCCCTCTTAACAGGGCGACATGCCCTTCACGGGGAGATGCCGACCTGTTTGAGATGAAGAACGAAAAAGCGTCTCCGCTGTGACAAAATAGACCTACTTTATCGCAAAGGTAGAGAGCATGGGGAACGTACTTTTCTTTCTCTTGCTTGCAGCATGGTTAGAGGTGGGTGGCGATGCTTTGGTGCGCTATGGGCTGAAGCACGAGCGATGGGCGAGCGCTGCCCTGGGGGCGCTTGTACTTGCGCTTTATGGCCTCTGCGTGAATCTGCCACGATGGGACTTCGGGCGCCTTCTTGGAGTCTATATCGCTGTTTTCTTTGTGGTCTCTCAGTTTGTTGCGTTTTGGTTTTTCCAGGAACGGCCGAAGCCCTCAACGTTTGTGGGCGGGAGCCTTATCGTGTTGGGTGGGCTTGTCTTAACCTTTTGGCGACACTCCTAAAGACTGCCATCCTTCGCATCGTGCGGTTCTAGAGCCAATCTGAGGCGCAAGCCGGCTTTCTCGCCCCCTATCCCGGCCTTTCCCCCGACTCGGGAGGTGCTAGCGCACGGCGATGCAGCGGCCTGAGAAAGAGGCGGTTAAGACAACCTTTCTGGCCGCTGAGTTGTCCACCGCGAGGTGCCCCCTCCCCATGTACGCGGAGGGTTGGTACGGCAGCGCGCCTCATGCCGGTTTTGGACTTACCCCCTCCCCATGTACGAGGAGGGTTGGGGAGGGGTTGCAGAATGCCGATGCCAAAGCCCCCCTCTCATCCCCCCGCACGCGGGGGAAGCTAGCCCTCCCTCCCCCTGCAGGGGGAGGGGCTTGAAGAGCCGGCGATACGCCTGTCCTTTCGAGCCGAAGGTGAGATGAACAACTGTCATTTCGAGCCGAAGGCGAGAAATCTTAGGCTTCAATACCTACCAGCCCTGATGGGGGAAGGGGTGAGGCTGACAATCTCACGGTTCTAGAGCCAACTTGTGGAGCAAACCGACTTTGCTCGCCCCCTATCCCTTCCTTTCCCCCTATCAGGGAGAAAGGGGGCGGTTATGGTTAGTTGCCAGAGAAAAGACTATCAACGGAGACCGAGAGGTGGCTTATTGGTCTCCCCTCTCCCTGATAGGGAGAGGAGCGGGAGGATGGGGGCCTTGAAGAGCCGGCGATACGCCTGTCATTTCGAGCCGAAGACGAGATGAACAACTGTCATTTCGAGCTGAAGGCGAGAAATCTTGAATTTCAATTCCCGCCGGTTCTGAGGGAAAGGAGTGGGGTTGCAGAATGCCGACGCCAAAGCCCCCCTCTCATCCCCCCGCACGCGGGGGAAGTAGCCCTCCCTCTCCCTGATAGGGGAAGGGCGCCCTGCCCCAGAAAATCTTGCGATTTTCTGGGGACCCCTTGTCGGCCTTGAGGGGCGGGGGGGGTGGGGGCCTTGAGGTTACCAGCCCCTCATGAAATGGTTCTCGCGCCAACCGGCAAAACGAACCAGGTTTAAGGTGGGAAGCAAGCTCCCCACCTCAACATCCAAAGACTAATGGCCTGTCGGCGGCACCGCACCGGGCGCAGCAGCAGAGCCTGCCGGAGTTGCCGGAACGCCCATGGGGCCGGCCGACTGCCCCTGTTGCTTAATGCCCTGCCAGGGCTGGTAGGGTTGCCCGTTCTTCCAAGGGGGTACGCCCGGCGTGTACTTTACCCCAGGTGGGGTGTGGGGGCTGGTGAAATAGACCAGCGCCCCCACAATGCCCACCACAAGCACCACCACTACTGCGATCACAAGCACCGGATTGACCTCTTTTTGCACGGGGGGTATCCTCCTAAACTATTGACGTTTGTCCCACATGCCGTTAGGCCAAACGCCCGATTGCACCAGCACGGGGTCTGGGCTTGTAACCTGAATGCCGATAGGTTGGCGGGTGGCATCCTCGCGCATCCATTTGACGTGACCATCGCACATGGCGTAGTTGCTGCCCTGACTATGGATGGTCGCCCCGCCCCCCTGCATGTTGAACTCACCGTAGTTCCAGAAGACCTCGGTAGCCCACCCCTCGCTCCATTGATGGTACCAGTTAGGACGCTCGGCCACAAAGATGGTGGTCGCCGGGTTGGTGATGCTCGAATCGGGCGCACTGGCCGGAGACATCTCGTAGCTAGGGGAGCTTGAGCTCCACCCCCAGCCGTTCAGAGGCCACATAAAGTTTTGGCTGTAGGTCACCGGAATGGCAGGCTGTTTGGGGTTGGCCGCATCTTGCCCACGGTTCCAAGCGTCGTCCGGGCAGTGCCATATCTGCTTGTTTTTGATGTAGGGGTCGATCTGCTGATGCCAGGGCACCCAGGAAGGCGCCCAGCCCCATGTCCAACTGTGCACACCATCGTAGTCCTGCGTGTACATCAGTTCCCCAAGCATGATCTGCTTCTCATTTGAGAGACAAGAGACAGCCCGCGCCTTTTCGCGAGCCTGCGCGAAAACAGGGAAGAGAATGGCCGCAAGTATCGCTATTATAGCGATAACTACGAGCAACTCAATAAGCGTAAAAGCTCCTTGTTTTGTGCGAACTGGGTTCATCACTTTTAGCTCCTTTAGAGAATTCTAACTTGCTAAACATGTTTAGCAAACGGTTTTTAAAAAGATGGGTCGGAAGAAAACTCACACTCCCTAAACCCATTACTTATATTATACCACATCTCCCAAAAATCCTTCTCTCTCCGTCGCCCCGCTTGCACTCTCTCCAAAAACCTGCTAAAATAGCTTCACCTCTAACGCCCTATCTGCCGATTTGTAGGCATCGCAGGAGGAGAAACATAAGAGCGCTCTATCGTCCCGGGCACCTGGTACCGTCACCGCCGAAGCCGCATCGCCCTTGGTGGCTTCTCGGCTGTATTGTGGCGATTCTAGGTGGTTGTCTGGTTTGGAAGTTTTGGCATAAAACCTCGCCGCATTCGCCTTTAAGGCCGAGGTTCATTGCCACGACGCCCAAGCTGGTTCCGGCAGCGGCCCCCGTACCACCCACCTTTGTGCCGCCCCAGCCGGTAGACCCCAAACCGCTGCCCAATTTCCCCGAGCCGCCGCCCATTCATGCGCGCGCCGCCATCCTCGTAGATGCTGCCGACGGCCAAGTGCTCTACGCCCACAATCCCGACCTTGAGCTGCCTATGGCCAGCTGCACCAAAATTATGACGGCCCTCATCTTTTGCGAGCGCGTGCCCGACAACGCCATCATTGTGGCCAGCAAGCGAGCGGCCTCTACCCCTCAATCCTCCATGCATCTGAAGGTGGGGGAACGCCTTACTGCCCACGATCTGCTGCGTGGCCTTCTGCTGCGCTCGGCAAACGATGGCGCGGTGGCCGCTGCAGAAAAAGCCGCAGGGAGCGTGGAGGCTTTTGTTGCCCTGATGAACCAGAAAGCGGCAGAGCTAGGCTGCAAACATACCCACTTCATGAACCCTCACGGCCTCACCCAAAAAGGCCACTACACCACCGCACGCGACCTCGCCACCATTGCACGCGCTGCCATGCAGGTGCCACGCATCCGCGAGGTGGTGGGGCTTACCAAAGCGGTTATTCAACGCTCCATAGACAAGCATGATGTGGTAATGCAAAACCACACCCACTTCGTGGGCCACTTTCCAGGTGCCGACGGCATTAAAACCGGTTGGACGGTGCCTGCCGGCCACTGCTTTGTCGGCTCCGATACGCGAAACGGCTGGGAGCTGATCTCCGTAGTGTTAAACTGCCCCCATTTCGTAAAAGATACCGAAGCGCTCATGAACTACGGTTTTCACAATTTTGCGCCTCATCTGCTCGAAGCGGCCGGCCAACCGGTGGGGGTCTGCTCGGTGGTGCACGGCGTCGCGCCGCGCATTCCCGTGCGAACGGCAGATAAACTGGAGGTGGTGCTGCCGAAGAAAGCCCATGCCTCATTGGGAGTGCAGATGCGTCTCAACCCGATCTCGGCTCCGGTGCAACCCGGCGAAAAGGTGGGAGAGGCTATCGGGCTGGTTAACGGGGTTCCTGTAGTGCAGGTGCCCCTTGTGGCGGAGTTGGGCGACGGTGTGGCCGTGAAGGAGCTTACCAAGGCGCCCTCCTCGTTCTGGCCGCCTCTGCTTCGGGATGCCGCCATTTTGGCTCTTTGTCTGGTATCCTTTCGTTATGTCGCAGGAATCGGTGCGTCTGCAAAAGGCGCTCGCCGCCGCTGGAGTCGCCTCTCGTAGAGCCTGTGCCGAGCTGATAAAACAGGGGCGCGTGGCCGTGAACGGCCGGGTTGTAACCGAGCCAGGGCAGCCTATTGACCCCGCAAGCGATGTGGTTACCGTGGACGGAGAGCGCATCGCCCTGGAAAGCGCACAACCTCTTCTTTACCTTATGCTAAATAAGCCCGTTGGGGTGGTAAGCACCGTGCAAGACCCCCAGGGTCGTCCAACAGTGCTCGATATTGTGGGCCCACTGCCCGCCCGCGTCTATCCGGTCGGTCGGCTCGACATCAACAGCTCCGGCCTGTTGCTGTTAACCAACGACGGCGATTTGGCCTACAAACTCACCCATCCGCGCTTCGAAATTCCTAAAACCTATCGCGTTGTGGCCAAGGGGTTTGTGGGGCCGGAGGCCGCCCGCCACCTGGCCGAGGGCGTGTGGCTAGAGGACGGCCCAACAGCACCGGCAGAGGTGCGCTTTGTGGATTACGATAAGGGCACCCAGTCCACCATTTTGGACATCACCATTCGAGAGGGGCGTAATCGCCAGGTACGTCGCATGATGGAGGCCGTAGGACACCCGGTCCGCCAGCTTACCCGCATCGGGTTCGGGAACCTACGCCTTAAAGGTCTGGCTCCGGGCACCTGGCGTAAACTTCGCCCGGATGAACTTGACGCCCTCCGTGCTCTCGCCGATCAACAACTCCTACTCACCCAGAAGAAGAGACGCTCATGAAAAGATTCGCGCTGGTCGCCTTGGTTGTAGGGCTGATCTGGGGAACTGGAACGGGTTGCAGCAAATCGCCTTCTGCAAACCGAGCCGCCACCGCCCCGCAACCGTCTTCGGGCGCAATAGCCGGCGTGGTGGATGCGGCCGGACATCACCTAACACTGACACGCTATCCGCAGCGTATCGTCTCTTGCGCGCCCAGCATCACCGAAATTCTTTACAAACTCGGCTTGCAAAATCGCCTTGTGCTCGATACCACCGCTTGTGACTACCCACCGGACGCAAAGAAAAAGCCCCACTTCAACGCCCTTAGCAGCGACATCGAGCCGATTTTAGCACAAAACCCGGATCTGGTGCTTGACCTTAAAGACCTGAATCACAACCTTATTGCGCCTTTGCAAAAGGCGGGCGTCCCTCAGCTCACCTTAGACGTAAGCAGCGTGGGAGCCGTCATGAACTCCATTCTGATCATCGGGGAGGCTACCGGTACCCTAAAGCAAGCTCAAGTCTTGGTCAACTCGCTTCAGGCCAAGCTCAATGCGGTTCGCAAGGCGGTGGCGAAGGCGCCGCACAAGCCGCGTGTCCTTATTCTCTACGGAACCAATCCGCTCTACACCACAGGCCCTAACTCGTTCATCAACGACCTCATCACCATCGCGGGTGGGGTTAATGTGGTGGCCAAACCCCCTCCCGGAAACGTTATTTCCCCGGAGGAGGCCGTCGCGCTTCAGCCGGAGGTTATCTTGTGCGCCCCTGAACTCGTGCCCGCGATACGTCGCCTCCCCGGATGGGCGCAAGCGGTGCCGGCGGTGCGCAACAACCGCTTTTTCACCGCGGTAGACACGTTGGAACGTCCCGGCCCCCGCATGGCGGACGCCGTTGTGGTTTTGGCACGCTACCTGCATCCCCACGAGATGGCTCGCTTCGCCCGTTCCAGCCTGGCGAGGACGGCGCCTTAAAATGGCACAGGTGCAGGAAACTATCGAGCGTTTTAGACATGGAAAGCCGCCCATCGAGGATAGGCGATGGAGGCGCACCCTGCTGTTCCTGCTGTTGATCGCGCTGTTGCTGCTTGGGGCGTTGCTGCTCGACATCTGGATGGGGCCCTCCGATGTGGCGCGCGTGGTGACCCCGTCCGTCGTGGCGCAGACGCTCTTACGCCATATTCCTTTCCTCCATCCCGTGGTGCCTAAAGTCGCCACCGTGCCCTATGCCGATGTCATCGTCTGGCAGGAGCGCGTTCCCCGCGCGTTGGCCGGCGCGTTGGTGGGCATGCTGTTGGCAGCCGTCGGCGTGGCGTTTCAGAGCCTTCTCATGAACCCTTTGGCCGATCCCTACACGGTGGGGATTGCCTCCGGATCGGCCTTAGGCGCCCTGCTCATCGTCATTCTAGGGGGAACCGCCTGGCTTGGGGGCTACGCCCAAATGGTGGCGGCCTTCGCAAGCGGCGTGCTCGCGGTAGGGTTCGTTCTGTTCATTACCAGGGTGGGGGGGCGCATCTCTCCCCAAACGTTGTTGCTGGCGGGGGTGATCGTTGGTACCTTCTGCTGGTCGTTGATACCGCTCATCGTGACCTTGGGAATGCAGGCCGGTGCAGACAAAGAAGCGCGCATTATGGCAACCCTCTTCGGAAGCTTGGAGAGCGTGGATTGGCAAAAACTGGGTCTACTGCTGCCTTTCGGCGTTCTTGGCACATTTCTTTTGTGGAGAATGGCACCGCAGCTCGACCTGCTCACTTTTGGAGAGGAGACGGCGGCGCACTTGGGGGTACATACCGAGCGATTGAAACGGACGATCATCGTGGCGGGCGCGCTTGTTACTGCAGCGGCAGTCGCGACGGCCGGCATCATCGCCTTTATCGGCTTTGTGACGCCTCATGCCGCGCGGCAGTTGGTTGGGCCGCGTCATCGGCACCTATTGCCAACGGCCATGTTGCTGGGCGCGCTGCTTTTGGTGCTCTCCGATTGGCTTGCGCGCGTCTACCTGTTCGATATTCAGGTGGGGGTGGTCACTTCGCTGTTCGGCGTGCCACTCTTCTTTGTTTTGCTGCGTAAGCAGTTACGGGAACGCTTTTAGGAGGGGAGAATGGCAAGACTACGGTCGAAAGGGCGCAAACAGAAGAATACGGCAACGCCTTCCGCGCCGGACAATCGCCCCGGTGTCAAAACGCCTACTGCCGAGACGTTAAAAGAGGCCGACAAGCTGTTCAAGGGCTATTGGAAGCGCTTAGGGGCTCTGTTGCTTCTGGTGCTGTTTCTTTCCATCATCTTCTCGCTGGTGGCGCCGCATTTTCGCAGCTACAACCTGTTCTATTTCTACATAGCCATTGTGTTTGCGCTTTCGTTCATCTCGCGCTATTGGCTTGAGAAGCTGTTTGTAGAGCTGAGAGAACTGGGGTTTCGTCGCTTAGCGCAGAAGCGCTACGCCGATGCAGCCGCCGTGCTGGAGTACTTTCATCGCTTTGGCAACATGGGTTTTGATAGGGATGGAGAGATACACTATCGGCTGTTATTGGCCTATCGGCATTTGGGAGAGGAGGAGCGGGCGAAACAGATTGCGGAGTGGATTAGGCGTTATCGGCCGAAAAGCCGCTATGCACAACGGCTGGCGACAGCGGAACCAACGCCGGCCAAGGAGGAGACATCAGGAGGGTGAGCCGCAGGTTGAACACGGCTCCTCCTCCCGCTTCTGTTTGTCGTCGCATGTTGCGTTACGACTCCATACTTCTCTGCAAAAGGCGGTAAGCTTCATAAGGGCGCTGCGTTGCTCCGCACTCATTTCGGTTGCGCTTGTCAGCGCCAACTCCAGCAGCCCCAAGGCCTCTTCTTCGGTTAGATAGAGCGCTTTCTCTTCCTGATCCATTCCTTACCTCAACATACTTCGGTACTAACCACAACAGCAGATTCAACTTCTGTTGTTCCACATTTTGCTCGTTTCTTAACTGCATAGACGAAAGCGCTCCAAAATTGTTTCATAGTGTGAAAAATATCACAGCACCAGGCCCCCTTCGGGAACGTAGCCACGCAGAAATCGCGCGGTCTCCTCCAACTCCTTCAGCAGTTGCGCCTCCGTTTTTGTGGAGCCGGGGATGATCTCGGCCACAAGCCACTGTTTGGTTGCCCTTGGTAGCACTTGGGCCAGCGGATTTTGCTCGTATTCGGCATGGCTCTGTTTCAGAGCCTCCAGCACCTTTTCCATGCGGATGTGGCCGCGCCGATTGTACTCTTCCGTAAAGGGCCAATGGTGCGAGGCGTCGGGGGTGGTTTGCTGCAAGTGGATGACGGCACAGGTTGCGCCGAACCGACGTATCCATTCGGTATAATCGAGGTCGGGACCGGAGAGGCCGTAGTGCATGCCCGCCTGATGGCCCACATCCAGGGTCAGCAGCACCGGCAAGGCATCTCCCCTATCGCGATTGACCTCGAGAAGAAAGCGTTCCCCCTCCTCAAGCGTCCATGGCTTTTCGCTGGGAATGTACATCTGCTCCTGCATCAGCGCGCGCAGGCCGCTAGAGCGCAGCTGTTGGGCTAACTCACGAAACGTTTGATGCAGTCGGGCCGTAGCCTCTTGCGTGCGCCTTGGGTCGGCCAGCACCTCACAGGAGAAGGCATCCCAATGGCCTCCTAGCAGATCGGTTCCCAATGTGACTGCGATCTCGGCGGCGGCCTCTATCCACTCCTTCATGCGCCGGCGGGGGCGAGGGTCGCTGTGAGAGAGACCGTGAAAACGGTGGGTGGCCACGCCCGTATAGAGGTCGCAGATGGTGACTCCGTAACGGACGGCAGCCTCTCGCGCCGCCTGGGCCTGTTCTAGCTGAAACTGCCGGTCGCCCGAGAAAAAAGGGTCTATGACATCGGCACAAAAGGAGTGGGCGGCGAAGCCACACTCTCGTGTAAGCCGCATCCAGTTCTCCGGCTCCTCCCAGCGGCGGGTTAAAAACGCTCCGTTAATTCCGATGTCCACAACCACATTCTGATGATCGCCCATAGCTCCTCCTAAAAAATTCCTCGACATATTTGGACATCCCAGCCCTCGGTTCCTGCCTTTTCATCCATTGCGGCATGAGGCATCCAGCCCTTAGGCAGAGCAGAGCGGCCGCCTCCCTAGAAGCACAGGTGCCGTTGTGCAAACCATGCCCAACTGGGACAGGTTCGATTCCAGCTTCTTCAAAGCCGACCCCCTTCCCTTCAAGGCCGACGCCCTTCCCCTCAGCGAGAATGAAATGCGAAGACCTCTCAGCTTCGCTTCGAGGTGACATGGGGTGCCGAGACCCTTCCCCTATCAGGGAGAGGGGAGACCAATAAGTTCACCAGCGGTTTCCTTTGATAACCTTCCCTTCGCGAACTCAACATAACCGCCCCCTTTCTCCCTAATAGGGGGAAAGGTAGGAATAGGGGGCGAACAAAGCCGGTTTACTCCACGAGTCGGCTCTAGAGCCGTGAAGCCAGCAGTTTCTACAGCCCCACCCCTACCCCCTCAGAACGGGTGGGAAGTGAAATTCAAGATTTCTCGCCTTCGGCTCGAAATGATAGGTGCCTTCGGCTCTGCAAGGCCGATGCCCTTCCCCTCAAGGCCAGTACTGGGGTCCCCAGAAAATCGCAAGATTTTCTGGGGTAGGGCGCCCTTCCCCTCAAGGCAGGCTTCACGTACACAGTAGGCTGTAGGGGTGGGACTTGTGCCTACCCATTTCAGACGTTAGTTGCAGCGTAGGAGTAGGCGTTGTGCCACCCTCTACTGCGAGAAGCCGCCGGGCTTTAGACCAGGCGGAGTATCCTAAAGGTTTTCGGCTAAGGTCTGTCGTACTATGTGATAAACCAAGCGCAGAATATGGAGAGGAGCACCGATGCGACTATCCGGCCTGAAGGTAAAGACGGTTGAACGGATTGTGGTTCACGTGCCGTTCACCCCGCGGTGCCAGGTTTGGAACCAGCGGGAGGTTTGGCAATGGGGCATTAGCGAGGTCATTCGTGTAACCACCAACGTGCGCGGGTTGGTAGGTTTCGGGGAGACATTGCTGCACTACACGTGGGGGCGCGTATCGGAAGAGGCCGTTCAGGGCGTAATCGGCCGCAATCCGGCGGAGCTTTTGGGCGACGATAGGCTTGGGGCCGGGCTGCAGATGGCTCTTTACGATGTGGTGGGGAAGGCATTGGAGGTGCCCCTCTATCGCTTGCTGAACCTGCCGAAGGTTCGCGATTGGTGCCCCATCAGCTGGTGGAATATTGACATGTCGCCGGAGGCTTTTGCCGAGGAGGCCAAGGAGGCCGTAGCGCACGGCTACACCTCCTACAAAATTAAGGCCCGGCCGTGGTGGGACATCTACGCCCAAGTCGAGGCCATAAGTCGCGTCACTCCCCCCAGTTTCAAGCTGGATTTGGACTGGAATCAGATGCTGCTCACCGCCGGCAACGCGGGGCCGGTGCTCTCTCAACTCGACCGTTATGGGCGCGTAGCCATCTACGAATCGCCCATTTTCCAACGCGACGTGGAGGGCAATCGGCATTTACGCTCGCTGACCACGCGGCCCATCGCCCTCCATTTCGGCGAACCGCCCTTTCCCACCGTCGCACGTGATGGCGTATGCGACGGCTTTGTGGTAAGCGGAGGCATCGCCTCCATTCTGCGCCAGGCCGCCCTAGCCGATGCGTTCGAGATGCCGTTTTGGTTGCAGATGGTGGGCACCGGTCTCACCACGGCGCTTTCGCTGCATTTAGGGGCCGTGTTAAAGCGGGCGGTATGGCCGGCGGTGAACTGCCTCAACAACTATGCCGACGACCTGCTGAAGAGTGCCATTGAGATTGTGGGCGGTTATGCGCGCGTGCCGGAGGGGCCGGGGCTAGGGGTTGAGGTAGATGAAGAGGCCTTGACACGCTATCGAATGCGTCCGCCCTACGCTCTGCCGCGTCCACGGCTTCTTTTGCAGGTGGTGTGGCCTCAGGGGTTTGCGATGTGGTATCGGGACATGCAGCAGTGTTGGGACGATTTCTTGGCCGGCAACCAGCCTGTTCAGGAGCGCGGCGTGCGCATGGAGACGCTGGCCGACGACGGCTCGAAAGAGTGGGCGGAGTTGTACCAACGCTTACAGCGGGGGCCGATACGCACGAAGGAAGATGCACACATGGCCTAGGCAGCGCGCATGTATGCGCCGTGTTCTCCTCAGGCCGCAAAGCGTGTTCCCGTCTAAATCGTTGACATAACCGCTCCCATTCCGGCTTACCAACATGTTGGCGTTATTTTTGTCCGTACACGCATAGATTTCGCATTTCATTTGTCTTCACCTATGTAGTTCTCAGTACACTCCGGCGCAGACATCTTATCCTTTTTGGAGGCCGATACGCCAGGCTTGAAAGGCCGCAGAAGGGAGGAAGGATCAATCCAACAGGCAGAACGGAGTAAGCATTGACGACTATCAACAAGAGGTGGCGATGCTGGTGATAATAGGTTGTTACGAGCTGCATTCTTCCTCTGCCATACTCGATGCTTCTTCTCAGAAAGTATTTGATGCCAATTATTCGCTACCAATATCCCTAGCAATGTCGGAGCTTGAGAAGCTCCAACAACGGCGGGATTTTTGGAATACAGCACATAGGTCAAGATCAGTGCGAGAGCAAGTAAAAGCAGATTAACAATCGGCTTCTTCCTCTCAGACAGGTTTTTGTATCCCCTCGTCCAACAGATGAGGAAGGAAGAAAGGGCGCAAAGAGAGCAGAAAGTTATATATTCTCGCGTTGGCATTCAGACCCCCTCCAAGAAGGCATCATCACAGGCAGCTAGGGCACCTATAGTAGCAAGCCCATAAACATAAGCACTTCCCACTGCAACGCTCGCTGATCCTAGTATTGTTAATGGAAACTTGTACGCATTGGCGAGATTTACCATAATGTCAAGACCACCAAAAATCAAATCCAGGTCTATTCCCGTCCAACCCATACTTCTTGGGAGACCTAAGAAAGCAGCGTTAAACGCGGCAACAGCAAGTAACGCTAAAGTTTGAACCGCAGCTACAGCCGGTATTGGCATTTGCACGATCAAAGGATCACTGACTTCGGGCTCACTGTCTACAGACGGCTTAATGTTTGCAGCCCCCCATAAATATCCATAAACTGCTACTATCCAGGAGGCTATGGCGAACATCCACCCTACTGTGAGCCAATTCGTAGCATCGTCTTTGCCACTTCGGTCTTGTAAGTTTATGGAGTTACTATCACAATACACGAACCAGTTCCCCCCATCCTGACTTGGGTCTTCACTGATGAACCTACCTAACACAGGGTCCATGTAACGTGCCCGCATGTAAATTAAACCCGTACTCCCTTCGCTCTCATGCCCTAAACTCCCCACATACTTCTGACTGCTGCTCCCTGCCTGGCCACTCCGCACCAAACCATACACATCGTACTTCCTTGCCGCTATAATATTCCTAATCCAACCTATCTCCGCTATCCGGCTCATTTGGCTAAAACCCCAATCGGTGCTCGCTCCCTACGGCTCTCCCTGCGACTCCGCCTCGCCATAGGCACGCAACAGCTCCGACGGAACCCTGTCATCTACACCCCCCACATGACCGCGTAAAAGAAACCCCTGCTCGGCATCCGAAGGGGGAGTATCCATGGCTCTAACTAAATTCGTCGCTTCCTCTGCCTTCAAACGTTCTCTTGACCACTTCGCCAACAGGCGTTCCGCAACCTCCCCTATCTCTTCCCCTTGAAACACACTTGACAGCCGCTTCAAGACCCAATACAACTCCTCAGACATCCCATGTCCTTCGCTAACCCTGTGTAGCGCCGCTAAGACGAAATCGGGATGATACCGAAGCCGCTCCTTATCACCGGAGAACTTGCGCAGCTTGCGGAATAGAGAAGGCAACGCAACACTTAACCTTCTCGCTAGCTCCTCGCCTTGCCGGTTCTGGGTCTCATCCGCGCGCAGATGAGGCACCAACGCACAACTGAGCGAATAGCACAAGGTTCTGCCTAGTGTAGGAAGCCATTTCAAGAGCAATTGCCACTCTGTATCGGTAAGACTTTCTCGTTGGCGTATGGTCAAACACAGCGCTTGAACGGTCGAACGCATGCTGAGCCGAAAGGCTTTTCCCTCACATTCTGCTCGCCAGAACTCAAACATGATAAAGAAAATATACGGCAGAACACTAATTCCTACAGCAACTAGTTTACTCATGTGAGGTACAAGGCAAACCGCTAGGATGCAAGCAACACCCTGTATGGCAATAGCTTTTCGTATGCACCTAATAACATTGGCCCGTCTCCGATGAAGCATGTGATTGTACAAGGCTTCCGTAAGATACAGGAGGTGCATCATGCCATCTCGATCCGAAACTACTTGGACGGTCAGTGTCTGGTCATCCAACACGATGGCAGAGGGAGGCAAGCCTACTTTTCGCGAGGCTTCCCGAAACATGTTCTGCCACAGTTTACGACAGTACGGTTCAAACATCGTCGGTTTCCAGAAAAGTGAGAACTTCCTCAACACACAAACCAATACTGCCCATCTCTTCCGAGAGCTTCACTGAGAAACCTGCCCAACACGGGGTCCATGTACCGCGCACGCATGTAAATCAAACCCGTACTCCCATCGCTCTCATGGCCTAATCCCCCCCATCCCTCCGACTGCTGCTCCCCTTCGGACTACTCCCTTCGTTACCGGTCGGCAGCTGCACAGGCAAGTTATTGTCTTCATCATGCCCTACTTCCCTAACTCCTAGGATGCTTTAGCCAGCCGATTTCTTATCAAATCGAGGATATACTCATAGATCAGAACGGAAATCGTCATGCTACCTACATAACCTTGCAAATACCAATAGCTCGCATAAGCGTGCTGGGAAAAGGGGGGTCTAAAGTGCAAAAGCAGCTCCACTATATAAACAGTACACCCAAGAATTATCCATAAAACCCATCTTACCGACATCCTAAGTCGCTCCGCCCTCCCCCATAAACACAAACTCAGACCAACAATATAAAACGTCCATAACAACTGCGCTCCCGGACTGACCCCAAGAAACACTAAAAGAAGGCAACCTACAGTACATAGGACGATGGAAGCAAGCTTGCTTCGGCTCCACGTGAGGCCGCCTCGGCGGTACTTCTCCAAGCTCACCCATAGCCATAGAAGAAAACTTCCCAGGCTCATCACCCATTCGGTGGGGACAACGCTCTGACCCATTGGCTCATTCCCTTTCTTAAGTAGTATCCAAACGCATGATCAAGCTGGCTCATCAGGACGAAGAATCTGCTTCCTCAAGAAGTAAATAGAGTTGCTTCGCCTTCACAAGCACCTGATCCAAGTCTTTCTCTATCTCCTGAGCTAGCAGACCTGCCGGCGTCACGGCACTTACGCTCTGCTCCGCACCAGGGCTCTCCCGCATCCGTTGAAGAAGCTCCATCCAAAATGTTGCTCCTCTCAATGCCTCGGGCAAATCTGGCTCGGTTGAGTTACCTGCCGTCTCCGTTAGGCTCTCTCTAAAGCGTTGAACTAGCACCTCCTCACTAAGCATCTCTCGGTTCATAATAAGACCACAGTGAATTATCGCTATGCCTAGCAACTCCACAATCTCTAAAGCCAAGGCATCGCGGATACTCGGTCGTTCCTTCGGTTCAGGCATCTCTTCACCTCAACCTAATTCTCAGTCTCCAAACTACACGACTGGCGCTTCTAAATATTTTCAATTTCTAGCAGCCTGGTTAGTTTTCGTATTTCTTTTGCACCTCTTCTAAATCCTCCTCGATCTGTTGCGCCAATAGCCCCACAGGTGTCGCCGCCAGCGCGTTCCGATCGGTTTCAAGACGTTCAAGCAGTTGTTTAGCTTCTCTTACCGAAGAGCGCAATGCTTCCGGCAGATTCTCATCATCCTGTAGTTTCTGGACATCCGGCATCGTCATTTCGGATAAGTCTTGCTTAAGCCGTTCCCTGAACTTCCTTTCCCGTAGTGCTTCTTTCCAAATAATTGACCCGCAGGCTATTTCGGCTCGGGCAACGGCTCTAACCAAGCCTTTATAAATATAATCACAAATCCGACTTTGCTTTGATTTTGATATTTTATCCTCCTCACAGCAAACAAGTTTGCTTTCATAGCTTCGGCCGTTCCCTGCCTAGGTAGGCTCCGTTTCAAGAAGTTCTTGAAGCCGTTTCACCTTATCCTGTAACTGATCAATCTCTCTCGCCAGCTCTTGCGCTAACAGACCGGCCGATTACTTTGGCATTGCGTTCGACCACATAGCGCTCCCACAGTTGCTGAAACCTTTTTTCCCACCAGGGCACCTCATTTTCGTTCTCCATAATCTCTTTAAGGGGCATGTCCGTTATCCTTGAGGCCAATAAGTTTTTCCTGAAACGCATAAGCAACTCATGAACGGTCATGGCCTCCGTATCAATAATAAACTCGCATTTACTTTTGGCATCGAACAGAGTCCGTGCCAACTCTCTTGCCAAAACGCGGCTTAGAGATCGATTTTCCATCGCCATGTGTCGTTATCCTTAGGAGCGTTCTATACTCTGATAAGTATCTGTTGCCTGATCCTTAGGCACTTCCGCATCTACACACCGTTTTGATACCTCCTCTGTTCCACGGAACCGTTTCAATACCGGACGTAAAAGCGTGCCTCTCTCTTGCGTCGAACGCCTAAAAAAACGCGCTTCAAAGGTTATTTTCACACTGCCTTTCGTATCATTTTTTCGATCCTTCTTCCCTAGACAGCGCAGAAGGTATAGACTGGGAATACGAAAAACCATTGTTATTGTATGGATAAGTGACTCATCCTTCTCTCGATGGGCATACGGTCGCAATAACATCTTGTTGTCTTCGGTCTCATATGCCAAATCCCGTTTCCAATACCTGCAACAGGCTCTTAAGCCTATTTCACAGGCGAGGAGCATCAAGAATATAGCTCCTAAAACGATGAAGAGATATACTACATAATATTCGATGTTGTGCCAATATTGAAGCAAGCGACGAGAATCGATCTGAAATAGGATAGGAAGATGCCTATTTAGCCTTGCGAAGAGTATGACCATAAGACTTATCAGAACATCTACTTCACAAAGAGCCATTATGCATGTAAAACAAGACCGTCGAAAATCAACGACTTGTTTTAATAACATTGTGTCCTGGTGCTTCCTTTTCAATGTCTACTCCAAGCACGAATCATTTGAGTTGTCGCCGAACAACTTTTCCAGAATAGTTGCTATCGTTCTCGATTGAACTGAAGGCCCGCTCGAGTTCAATAGCAATTGCATAGCCTATAACAAAGGCTACGATGGAAGCAAGGAGTGTGTTCGCTCCTTGGACATACTTTACCTCTTATATAAGCATGCGTATCTAACTTACCTTACGCTAGAATATCTCGTCGCAGGGCGTTCTGCACTGTATCCACTCTGAGACCGGAGGAAAGGAGGCCATGAAAAACCCGTTGTACTTCCATGCGGAACGGGCTAGCAAAGCCCGCAACCGCTCCGTAACGCTTCTGCGCCACTGTAAACCCATCTCATAGGCCTGCTCCCGCGTATCCGCATGGATATAGAGAGCCGCACGGTGAAAAAACAGGCCTGACTTATTGAAAGCACAGAGAGGTCCCTCAATACGATCTCCACGCAAGGATTCCCATGGCGGCATCGTACCGATTTCTTCGGAGCATACCTTTTGCTCTTCGTTTAAAACCAGCAAGCACCCTCTTCCGATTGCATAACCCGCATTGAAATCGAGAACCTCAGCCTCTAGGGCCTCCAGCCATGGCCTAAATGGCCAGGTAACAGCAAACTTTCCTGCCCTAGATGGCTTTACGTAAGGACCGCTGGTATAGAGACATAATGGGGAGGGAACGTAGTACGGCAGCGGAGACGGTTGAATAGCATAGGAACGAACGGTGCTACCGACCTCCCATGGACGCTCAATATCAAGCATAGCCTGTTTGGGAGATGTTCGTCTTAGCTTCAACACCGGGGACCGCAGGGTTTGTCGTTGATGCCTAGGACGTTCCTGTTGCCATGCTTGTTGGAATCGATGCACGAGTGACACCTCTTCTGCTTCATTTGAAGTGGTAAGCTTCAGCAGTATCTCACATCCAAAGGGATAGGAAGAGAAAGCCCCACTATCTTCTGTGCCGGAAAGTTTTACTTTCCATATCTCTCCTCCTGCACAAGCGTCCACAAGCATGGGCTTCTTCATGAGCGTTTGAAGCGTGGCCGACAGGTCACGCACAAGGAAACGTTTGAGAAGATAGGGCGTTATCTTTGCCTTCGCATAGCAGTCAACCTCTCCGTCCATTGAGAGGGCGAAGTAGGAATAGAAATTACTCTCCACATCAACAGGGCCGAGCCAGAGAGCATAGCACGAGGGACTAAAGAGATGGCTTAGCTGCACCTGTATCTCTTCACAGAAACGATGGGCGTCAGGCATTGCCTCTGCCGCCGCCTCCATCGGACAAAATGTTAGCGTCCAACACTGCACGTAGAGAGAAGGTATTGACAGCAGAGAGTTAAACGGTTCTGGGATAAGCGCCCGACCACACAGGGCGTCTGCCGCCTTGCCGAAGTGAAGCCAATTTAGCAGAGAGGCTTCATCCCACTCGGGGGCAGCTATTTTACAAGGTCTAGGTGTAAGTACTGCAGGAGATAGACGGAGTTTCCAATTGCCTTGACAAACCCTGAGGAGCCTGTTCGGATGTTCTTCAAAACGCGCGCGGAGCATCCCCTCCGCCTCACGACTTGAAGAGGCCTTCACAAAACAGATCATGCGCAGCCTGAAAGCTGGTTGTCTAGGAATGTTCATGCACAACCCCCATCATAAGGCTTTCTCGTATTTCCATGAGTCCGACAGAACTGTTTGTTTCTATATCTAGCACGATAGCTTGCCTGGATAATCCAATCAGCTGTCCAATATATTCTACCGAAAGGTATTCTGTTCCTGTTATCTCTTCAATAATTGCAAGTTGGTCAAGTTCACCCCCCTCTTCCTGTGGCCTCACCGAGGAACCCACCCGGCTCAACCATGATTGCTCACCACCAGACTCCTCCGCCTTAAACCGTCCCCATATATAACCGCTCTACTTCCTCCGCAATGTCTTGCGGTATCTCTCCATAGGCCTCCCAACGAGCGTATTCATCTTCACTGCATTCCGTCTCTAACAAAGGCAAGCCATACTCTCTCCCTATCTTAAGCATTAACTCCTTCGGATGATGCCCCCGACTCAGAAACAACAGCTGCTCCCTGTCCTCCACTCCAAACGGCATCAGCAAGTGCTCTATCCCCTCCGGCAATAAACCCTCTTTACCAAAAAGACGCTCATAGGCACCAAAACGAGGATGACCCTTAACAAATTCATCCCATTTCCGTACCGGAGAGGAACTCTTCCCTTCCACCTCAGACCCTTCGCCACCTGTCAGTAACTCCTCTAAAAACTGGCGAATGGTCTCCCTCGCTTGCTCCTTGTCCTGAGTAAGCTTCTTGGGTGCTTGCGGTAAAAAGTAGGTGCGTAATACCTCCTGCATCGCCTCACTGGCCGCTGACATGGTATTCAACCAGTCCTCATACATCGCCAAGGGTTCCACCGAGCGCTTGAAAAAAGCGTTCCGTATCCCCTCCATGTGACCTACACCCTGGCTCGAAGGCAGGAGTTTACGAACCGATAATATTTGAGAGGGCGACAAGCGAAATATCAACGGAACCGAAGGCGACAAACCGCTACGCGGAATTAGGGCCTTATTGATTAAATGCGCGATGACCGCATACTCCTCCAGAGGCAGATACCTTAAGTCCATCAACGTATACAGTCCGAACAGCCAGAGAACAAGCTCTTCTTCCTGATGAACTGTCAGAGCCTCTAAAATCTTTTCAAGCACCGGTAGCTGCATTCTATACCAGAAAGCAGCACGAAACCGGCTTATCTTTTCATCTTCAGCATTCGGTCGAGCCAAGAGGCAGGTGAAGACCCCTCCCGACATCTCTGTCATGGCGGTGTAGATGTCTTTGACAAGCCCCTGATGCGGTATCCCTAAATTGGTTTCGGGGAGGGCACGCTGGAAGCTTTGCCACCGATTAAACGAAATCAAGGCGATAGGTTTATAGTCCATCTCTGACCTCCTAGGAACCTTGGGACTCTTCCAATCCTTCTAAGAGACCCTCTAAAAAATATTTCAGTTGATCGTATCCTGGCCTCGTACAGCCCGTAAATTGAAAATCGATATGTGGACAAGGCTGGCCATAAATAGGGATTCCATGCCCCCACCTGTCAAGGAAGTCTATAAAAATCTGACACCATACTCCCTCATCAAGATCAACCCTCATCCAGACACCTGTCTCAGTAAACCTACCGTAAATGAACCCATCAAGCTCATCTCCCAATAAAAATCCCACGATTTCACCGGTATATCTGGCCACTTCATCGTAGATTGTTTGCATTCCCCATCTCTCCATAGTTTGGGCTGTTATAGAGTCGGAGGCGCTCTGAACTGCCTCTTCTAATATATCCAAAAGAAGATCAATGAACCTGCCTGTAAAGTCGGGAAAGGTTGTCACGTTATTTCTACAGTAAACAAAGTAGGGCGTGTTCGTCCCCTGCGCATACCCCACCTCCTCTACAGGCATGCTCGCATCATAGACCGTGTCCGTTACATTCGTTACCCCATTGCTCGTTACCACACTCCGTCGCCTTAATCCATCCGCTCTGAAATAGTCGTTCCAGCAGCGCCCTGCACTACGCCATACCTAGCTGACGGTTCAGCTCTGGCGGTAGCTCATGCCTAATTAACCACAGACCGAACTCCTTCTCTGTACACTCCCAAGAGAGATAGGGCAGACGCAGGAGAGAAGCCCATCGCTTCAACACCTCTTCCGCAGCCACATGTTTGCTGAACACCACGATATGATCCTCAAGCCCTTTCCGATAGGGAGCTAATAGACCCGAAAATACCGGTAGAACCGGCTCCTCCTTGGCAAATAGGAGGTTTAAATGAAGCTGCTTCTCCATTCCAAACAGACATGATAGCCCTCCCTCTCGCCATAGCGTGTAGAGTTCTATCGGCTCCTCCGCCCGTTCAAAGATCAGCAACTTCGCCCCGCTATCTCCTCGACGAATATCATGAGGAAGAAGCAGCAAGCCCCTCTCTGTGAGCAGCTGAGCTGGTGTTTCTAACCGTAGGATCACAGGTACACGCTCTTGAGGCCTGCCACCCGTATGTGGAGTAGGAACGACGGGAGAACCCGCCAGGTAGCGAGAGGACGACAGAAAGGCGACCCCAACACCATCATACCAACCGACTGCCCAAATGACAGGGTCACGCAAGTCATGACACATCAGTTCAAGCAGGTTCAACACCCATGCTGAATTGTGCCAAAAGGCACTCCTGACAGCGCTTCCTACCTGTGCATCCGGCGACATGGCTACTATGGTTGCGACACAACCTAGAAACGTTTCGGTTTCGGAGGAACCCGCTTGCCCTACACGAACCGATGGAGCTATCTTCGGAAAAGTGAGAACCCCCTTGGGAACACCTCCCTGTTGTTGAAGCAGGGCTTTGCTCAGATAGGTCTGCAAGAACCGCGTAACCTCTTCTAGGGTGCAATCAACACGATTATCGTTCACCAAAGGCAAGACTGCATCGTAGTCGTTAATAACCAGCATTGACATATAGAAGGGTACTTCATCACGCGCGATATACACGCGGAAGTCCATATTGAGGTTGGTCAGAAGCGGCTGGAGAACAGGCATCAGAAGCTGAAGCGTTCGTTCCACTTCCTCTTCAAACAGCCGTGCAGGTTCCTCTCTCATTGACAGTTCCATATTCCTCTAGTCACCTCCAGGATAAGCGTTGCGGATGCAAACAACACAAGCACAACGGTATGAAGAATACGCTTGTACCCTCACAGAAGCGAGTGCCACCGGAACTTTCGATAACTGACAACAGGCTACATCACCCCCGAACCTATTTCGCCTTCGTCTCGTAGCGTTGTTAGCATGCACTTCCCCCCTCCAAAACTAGGTAAGGGCTACTCATTCCCATGCCGTTCTACTTGGAAATCGTCTCATCCTGCTGGCCTCCTACCACGTGAGGTGCTTCCTCTGAAACGGTAGGGGACGACCCGGGTAAACACCGAAGCAAAAGCCACCCCTCTATCACCTTACGAACCGGACGTAGAAGAGTGTGATGTCCCTCCCTAACCGGAGCCGATGCCGGTTTAACTAAAAAGCACTCTTTTGGATTGTGGCCAATCCACTCTGCAAGCGCCATCAATGCAAAAGGACCGTAATGCCCTGCTTCAATAATGCGAGGAGCTTGATGCCCATCGCAACTTATTTGAGAAAGCATCTGTCTTACTCTCTTATGAGTACTCCGAAAAAAAGACACAAGAAAGCACGCCATGAACTCCCAAAAAACCAGTGTGTAGAGCCACTGCACTAAGGAAGGCCAAGCGGGGTTCGTACGGGCCGGCAGAAGATGTAATTTTGTCGCGCCCCACAAACCCAACACACCCAACTCACATCCAATAATCGTCATCGGGTATGCTACGAGAAGGGCGATTAGTAGAGGCTTGAAGCGAATAGGACTTCTTGCCCCAAAAGCTAGTAGCCACATCACAGACGTTGTCAATCTGCCTGAAATGGTGCCGGCCACAAACGCACCGATAAACCAGAATAGGGGTTGGATATAGATGGTCATTGTTGAAACTCCGTCGCTCTCATGCCCTAAACTCCCCACATACTTCTGACTGCTGCTCCCCGCCTGACCACTCCGCACTAAACCATACACATCGTACTTCCTACTCGCCGTGATGTTCCCACTCGGGTCTACCTCCTCTACCCCATTCTCGCTAGTCCTGTTAACGTTATTCTCGCAGCAATTCGTATCCTCTCCCTCTGGTGCACTATCCTACTTTTACTGCTTTTGCCCATCAATTTCCTCGTTGCGTAACGAGGCTGTCTCATAGGTATTCTCTCTTGGTTCCGAACTGCCCCCGCTGCGCAACAACACCAGGTTATCGCCTGTCCTTGGGAAAACTTTCTCAGTACTTCCACGCAACAGATACCGTTTTTGATGAGCATACTCTCGGACGAATCTTTTCACGTACAGCCCTAACAGAAATAGCATCATTGACCAACCTAATCCTAGCCCAGTTCCCTCATAAATAAATATCTTAGGCCAGGCTATAGGGCGACCTCGAAATAAGAAATCATAAACAAAGAAAGCTCCTACAAACCCACCAAAGCTCGCGAAAAAGCCTACCATTACACAGAGGCACAGCAGCATCCAATAGGGCTTAACAGACTTCCAAGTCAATCGCATCTATCATCGCTCCTATTTGTATTTCATGGGCAGTATTGTAGATCACTGCAGCAAAAAAGCCACCCAAAGCGCCTGCAACTGCACTTAGACCTACACCCCAGGCTGTAGCGACTATCCACTCTGCTAGTGTTTTAGCACTAATCAGCGTTGCTACAGAACTGGCTGCTGTTGCTACAGCTCCGCTTTCGAGCGAGAGTATGGCTAGACCTCCGCCCGCAACAACCATAAAGGCAAGG
>NZ_DATGKU010000049.1:0-11375 GCF_035294505.1 Chthonomonas sp.
TGGCTGAAATGCTTTATCCAGAACCCACAGTTTTTCATCAACTTCAATAACGCCTATTACGATGCCTGGCAAGCCGATCATACGGTCGCTAACGACACGGTGCGGTTGCAGCAGCTTGCCTCTGCCGCCGTAGGAGGCACCGTGGAAGGACAGCCCTTCTCCACCTGGTTCCAGCAGCAGTACGTGCTCGACACAAGCGTAACCCCTGGCCCGAAGGAGTTCTTGTTCGTTACCCCTACCCTTCCGGACACCACCACCCCTTCCGATGGAGCAGCCATCGTCGTGCTGTACTACAACACGACCCCAACCGGCGATGAGATTGACCTGAATAGCGTCTGCAACCCTATCTTCTACGACTACTCTTACACCGCCACCTTAACCCTTACCGGCGCCGATCAGCCCATCAACATCGTGGGAGGGGAAGGCTATACCTCGCCGCTCTTTTCCGGTATTGCGCAGGCGCAACGCATTGAGGCCGATTTTCCCATCAACAGCGTGAATAGCCGACTTTACTACCCTGTGCATCAGTTCATTAACGGGAACGGCAGCCCGAACGAGTTCCTCGGAGTGGTCGTCGGCAGCGATAATGGAACCTTGTCGGCAAGCTTCACCGGCGGCAACGGCACCGTGGTGAACACGCCGGTCGCTCAAGGCGCTTTTGGTGCCGTGGGTGGCCCGGCCATCCCCGACAACTTCACGCAGGTCACCCTTACCTTTACCCCTGCCGGTGGTGGACAGCCCATCACCTATCAGCGCAACGTATTTCAACGCAAGGCAAACATGAACACAGGCCTCTCCAACGTCTCCTCGCTCTTTATTCTCTATGCGCCCTCACAAACCGAACTTCTCTATCATGTGTTCCTCGCCGGCCCTCAAATGGTGTCGCTCCCTATCCAACCGCTCGTTCCCGATCTCGCTCAGGTCTTCGGCTTGCCTCCAAGCCAAACCCTTTTGGCCATGTGGCGCCAAGACGCCGGTGGCGATAACTACTTGCGCTACCCCTCCATGCCGCTCTATCAGCCGGGATACGGCTTTTGGACCAACTTCCAAGGGGCGCTCAACGGCACAGGGCAGCAAAACGGGGTACCCATTTTGGGTGTCTCGACCGATGTTCAGGCCTCGGTGAGCGTGGGGTTGGAGTATGGATGGAACCAAATAGGCGATCCCTTCACCCAACCCCTCGATCTCACGGCAGACCCCACGCTGGGCAACACGGGCGGAATCGAATTTCAATTTCAAGGCCAGGTGGCCAATTTGGCCGCCGCCATCGCAAACGGTTGGATCGCCACCGGAGTGTTTGGCTACGACCCCAATACAGGAACCTACACCGATATCACCGGCACCCTGCCGGCAAACTCACCGTTCCAGCAAAATAAACTGCTGCCATGGCAAGGCTATTTCATTCTCGTTAAAGTGACCGAGGGGATTACGCTAACCTACGTAAATCCGAACCTGAGCACGCGCGGTGTGCGCCTCAAACTCCCCATCGGCACGCGCGCCCTGCATGTGGCACCACGACCGCAAGAAGGGTGGCGACTGCCGCTTTCACTCGTCTCCGATGATGGACGCGCCACCGTTGCCACCTTGGGGCAGGCGCCCCAAGGGGCCGATGCCTACGTACCCGCCCTCGACGCGGCCTCGCCACCTCCCTTCCTCTCTGGAAACTCCCTTTCCCTCTTCTTTGCCCATCCGGAATGGAACGCAGGGCGCGTGGTAGGAACGAACTTCCTCAGCGATATACGACCTCTTAATTGCTCGGCCTCTTGGACACTAACGGCCACTCTGCCCATGGGAAGCCACACCTATACGCTTCAATGGGGCAACACGGCCTACCTTCCGCGCGGCTTGGAGCTGACTCTTACCGATCTTACAACCGGCAGTCGGGTGGTTATGAACGGTCGTGCTGCCTACACGTTTACCACAGCTCCTAATGAATACACCCGTCAGTTCCGCATTGACGCCAGCCCACGCAGCCTACTCACGCCCATCCTCACAGGGCTGCATGTGGATTTGGTACCTGCCGGTGGACGCGCCGTTGGCCTTGCGGCTATCTCTTATGAGACGAGCGTTGCCGGCACCGCGAGCGTTCAGATTCGGGCCTCTAATGGCCAAACCGTGCGCCATCTGCTGGCAGGGCGAGCGGTGTTTATGGGGCTAAATCGCGTGGTATGGGACTTAAAAGACGATAGAGGCCGTGCTTTACCTACAGGGACCTACCTGGTAGAGGTTTCGCTCGAGACTGCTGATGGCCGTCAAACCCGTTCCATCGTACCGTGCACAATCATTCGTTGAAATTTTTTGAAGCTGGAGCGATTAACATAAAAATGGGAAAAAACAGGATGTTGAGTAGATACAGACAAGCCTTCTTAGGGGGGCGTCTCCTTGGGTGGTCGCTTCTTTTCGGCCTGGTAGGCGCGTTGTTGGCCGGCTGCGGCGGTGGGGGCGGTGGCGGTGCTAGCAGCGGCAACCTTACCGTCATCGGCACCGTCCTCACAGTAGAGACCGACGCCCCACCCAACCCGGCCGCCACCGTTAGCATTGCAGGGCACTCCACCACCACCAACGCCAACGGCTCCTTCACCCTTACCGGCATTCCTTCAAGCGCCACCACCGCGACGGTCTCGGCCCAGGGCGAGCAGACCCTTACCCTCAACCTTCAATTGCCCTCTCAAAGCACCCAGCCCATCAACTTAGGCACCATCTTTCTCTCCGCCTCCGGCTATAATGCCTCCGTTACCGGCCAAATTGTCACTACCGTCAACGGGCAGAACCAACCTGTGGGCGGCGCCACCGTAACCATCGGCGGTTCCAGCACGCTTTCCGGCTCGGATGGTTCTTTTACTATCAGCAATCTCCCTGTCGGCCTTGGTAACGATCCTACCATCCCTATCGGTTCGGTATCGGCCACCGGCTACGTAACCAAGCAGATATTCGTGCAGGCTCCGCTGATCGCCGGGGTGAACCCTCTCGGCCCCATCTCGCTTGGCGTCCCTATCAGTTCAAGTGTGCCGGGGCTTCCCTATACCATCATCGGGCAAGTGCTGAAGAACGGGCAAGGCCAGCCGAACTATCCTGTCATATTGCAGCAGGGCAGCACCGTGGTGGGCAATACCCATACCGACAGCACAGGCACCTTCAGCTTTTGGGTAGTTCCTGGCAGCTATACCATTGTGGTGTTTCTGCCCGATGGCAGCAGCGTTACCCAGCCGGTCACGTTACAATCTACCAACCAGCCGGTTACCCAAAATGTGATCCTGCCCTAGCTAAAAGGGGGTAACCTGCCCATTGTGAAATGGGTTCTAGAGCCAGTTAGCAGAGCAAGCCTCTCTTGCTCGCCCTTATCCCGTCCTTGCGTCTTGCAGACAGCAATGCAGCGGCCAGAGAAGGAGACGATTAAGGGAATCAGACAGGCCGCTGAGGAGTAGGGCGTCGGAGCTGCAAAGGCTGGCAATCTCCCGGTTCTAGAGCCAGTTAGTACAGCAAGCCTATCTTGTTCGCCCCCTATCCCGGCCTTTCGTCTTGCAGACAGCAACATAGCGGCCAGTGAGATAGACGAGCACGGGAACTGTGCTGGCCGCTGAGGAGTAGGGCGTCGGAGCTGCAAAGGCTGGCAATCTCACCGTTCTAGAGATAGTTTATAGAGCAAGTTTATCTTGCTCGCCCCCTATCCCGGCCTTTCGTCTTGCAGACAGCAATGCAGCGGCCAGAGAAAAAGACGATTACGGAAACTGGGCTGGCCGCTGAGTTGCCCACCGCGAGGTGCCCCTCTCCCAAATTGGGGGAGGGGCGGTGGGGTGGGGGCTTGAAGGGCCGATGATACAACTGTCATTTCGAGCCGAAGGCGAGAAATCTTAAGTTTCCATTCCCACCGTTCTGGGGGGCGGGGTGAGGGCTGACAATCTCACGGTTCTAGAGGCAGTTTGTGGAGCAGGTCGGCTTCGTTCGCCCCCTATCCCTTCCTTTCCCCCTATTAGGAAGAAAGGGGGCGGTCATGGTTGGTTTCCGATGGAGAGCGTATCAGAGGGAAGTGTGAGAATATGTATCAGTAATTTCTGGTTTGCCATTGTTATAGGCGCATAATAGGATAATCCCTTGCTGTCCGGCAGCCATTGCCAGGTCAGTAGCGTAGATGGGCTAAACACACCCTCCTGTCTCCAGACACGTTTTAGCCCCTTGCCAGAACGATCTGAAATCCATAACTCCAGCGACACCCGTTTTGCATTGGAAAGGAACGTCAACCATGCTACTTTCTGTTTATCAGGAGAGAGAAGCACACGTACGATCCGTACAGGGTAAGGAAAGGAACAAGATACCCGTTTTTTGCTGCTACTCGTCGAGTCTAGTGGTAGTTCAACAAACTCTCCTGTCATCGAGGCATCGAGAAGCTTTAGCGCTTGATCTTCCAAGGCTCTGTTTCCACTAAGCTGACAAGCAAAAAGCAGATCATCTAAGGACTGTATTTTCCACTGCCTTTCTTGAAACGTTGCCGAAGAAGGATTGGTTTGCGCATCTACACGCTGTCGGCCAACAATAGACTGTTCGGACTTAGGATAGAGCGCTATCCAGAGTGCGTTATCGGTTGTATCTAAGCTGCCGATCAGTTGCAAATCTTCGGGGTTGGCCAGGTTTAGAGCGCTGGAAATGCCGCCATGAGCTACTTGCAGTGTCGAACAGACTTGGGATACAAATGTTCCGCTGACATCCCCTTTAAGCAGTTTTGTGGCCCTATCGGTATGAACCAACACAACCCAATGACGGCTATCAGGCATCCAAGCAAAGCTGTTGCGAACGACGGTTCCCCAAAAGTTCAAATGATAATATCGGTTTGTCCTAAGATTGTAAAACACATAGCTTTTCGATCCAGATGCGTATCGCCATCCTCCTATAGGTTCATCATTATTCGTTTCAAAATGCCCAAATACACTACTACCGAAAGCTGAATCAGGGGACGGGAGGGCAACCCATTGAGCATCAGGGCTAAAGGAAAGCTGTGAGAAAGGGAACTCTCCACCACTTGTAAGGTAGTACTGCCGCAGAAAAAGATTGAACCGGGTCAAAAGCTCTAGTTTCCCGGTCGAAAGCTGATAGATAAAAGCCTGAAAAGCAGTGAAATGGGCTTTGGGCACATAGAACTGCTTAATAATGAAAAGTCGTCTTGCATCCAACCAATAAGCACACACAGAGTTGGGAGGCAGCGCCAGGTTTTTGGTGGTAAGTGTGGGAGAGAATTTGGAGGTTGCCGACGCCGCAGGAAGCAGTAGCAGGTAAGAGATTGCAATGGCACGCAGCCAACCGTTTACAATCAAGCCTTTGCACGGTGTTACTTTCATCTATATCGTCTCCTCACTAGATGAAGATGTGGATACCAGGAAGGCAAGTCATATACACCTGCCCTCCTGGTATTTAATGCAATAGGGCTAGGAATGGAGTTTGGAATAGGTTTCTCTACGCCAAGAGGACTGAGGAGGTCTCTCGAAGGAGAGGAGGTCGCCTCAGAATGGCCAAGGTTGGACATGTGTTGTAGGTCTGTGCTCAATGGGGGAGCGGGTTCAGACGATAAGCAGGATAACACAGGGTACAAGGATATGTCAAGTGGTTTTATGAGAGTGAAGAAAAAATTTTTTATGAGATTTTTGTGCTCTAGGTGGGGATAGTAGAGGTGCTGTAAATGAGGGTAAGGGGTGAATAGATATGCAAGGGAGGGAGTGTTCTAGAGCCAGTTAGCACAGCAAGTCTGTCTTGTTCGCCTCCTATCCCTTCCTTTCCCCCGATTCGGGAGAAAGGGGGCGGTTGTGTTGAGTTTTCAAGGGGTGGTTATCATAGAAAACTGCCAATAAGCTTACTGGTCTCCCCTCTCCCAAATTGGGGGAGGGGAGTGGGGGTGGGGGCTTGAAGAGCCGGCGATGCGCCTGTCATTTCAAGCCGAAGACGAGATAAACAACTGTCATTTCGAGCTGATGCCACAACTGTCATTTCGAGCCGAAGGCGAGAAATCTTAAGTTTCACCTCCCACCAGTTCTGAGGACAAGTGCGTGTGTTTTGAGAGGGTTAGGATGAGGGGCATGTAGGGGTATTTGGTTACCCCATTGGGATTGCTATATTTTGTTGGGCAGGCACAAGGCCTGCCCCTACGGTGTACATTGGTTCATGGTGATGGTTGTAGGGGGTAACCTTTGAGGGAAAAGGTACAGTGCGCAGCACCGTCGGCCTTAAGGTGCTCACCGAGAGGTGTTCTCTTCCTAAGTAGTGGGGAGGGACTAGAGGCTTACAATGAGGGAACCAACAGTTGGCCTATTTCTTCTTCCTTCATGGGTGATGGGACTGCAAAAAGCGCGCCTGGAGGGATTCGAACCCCCGACACCCAGTTCCGAAGACTGGTGCTCTAATCCACTGAGCTACAGGCGCAAGCACCTTTAAATTACCTCAAACAGCTCGTTTTTGCAAAGGCCCTCGTCCAAGAGGCTCCTGTCCATTGACAAAAACCCCTTCCCTCCGTCATAATAAAGTCCCTTGACAATTTTCATAGTCGCAGTGGCTGCGCGTCATCGCGTGGCTGAAATACGGGGGAAGTCCGGTGAGAATCCGGCGCAGTCCCGCTGCGGTATCCCACCCCAACCTTCGGGTGTGGGTAAGCCCGAATGCCCGCCTGCGACGCATCACGTAAGCCCTTCGAGAGAGAGGGTGTGATGCACGAACGTGTATTGGCAACTTCGTACCCCATTTAGCCTCTATAGCACATCGAGCATCCTCCTCGCTCCTCGAAGTCCGATCTGCCTCTTCTGAGGTCAGACCGAACGAAACCCAAAACGACGAAAGGAGCGAATCGTATGCAAGTCAACCTTTTTAGGAAGAGCGCCCGGCGCGCATTCACCTTAATTGAGCTGTTAGTAGTTATAGCTATAATCGCTATACTAGCAGCCATTCTTTTCCCTGTCTTCGCCCAAGCGCGAGAAAAGGCTCGGCAGATCAGCTGCGCCTCCAACCTGCGCCAAATCGGCCTCGCCACCCAAATGTATCTCGAAGACTACGACGAAACCTTCCCGCTCTACGTCTACTACGATGCCACCGGAGCCGAATACTGGATGGGGCACATTACCGGTACCTATCCCAACGAGACGTGTGACCTAACGAAAGGCCCTCTCTACCCCTATATGAAAAACAAGGAGATGCAGCGCTGCCCCGATTGGACAGGGCAACTGCTTTACGGCGCCGACATCGGCTATGGCTACAACTGGGGCTATCTCGGCTCGGACTGCTACATGAACACCGCCTGCATGAGCGGACAGCTATGGCCACCGGTCAACCCGGCCACCCTGGCTTCGCTTAGCGCCCCTGCCGACAAGATCATGTTCTCCGATTCGGGCTACTACAACGCCCCTTGGTACGGAGGAAACGGCCAGATGGTGGAGACTCCCGCCATTGACCCACCGAGCCAATGGTACGGTACCCCCACAATGGATTTTCGCCATGTCGACTCGCATAAAACGGTGGATACGCAGACTCAGACCATCACCGAGCACGGGCTGGCGAACATTGTGTGGGGTGATGGGCATGTGAAGCCCCTGCATCAATCACAGGTTACCGACGCCATGTTCACTAGAGACTAAGGGCTTAGCTCTATAGCCTAAACGCCCCATCCTCTCCTCCCATGCCGCTGTAGATGGAGTTAGAGGATGGGGTGTCTGTTTTTTCTTCTCGCAACACAGAGGTCTTCGCAAACAGCACAGCAGCGGTCTTCGCAGATGAGGGGAAGGGCGTCGGCCTTGACGATGCAGCGGCCAGAGAGATAGGCGATGACGAGAATAAAACAGGCCGCTGAGGGGCGGGGGGCTGTACAAACTGCCGATCCTGCGGCTCTAGAGCCAGTTAGCACAGCAAGCCTATCTTGCTCGCCCCCTATCCCGGCCTTTCCCCCTATTAGGGAGGTGCTAGCTCACGGCGATGCAGCGGCCAGAGAAAGAGACGATTAAGGGAATCAGACAGGCCGCAAAGGCGCCGTCTGCTAGGACGCTCACCGCTAGGTGCTCCTCTCCCAAATTGGGGGAGGGGGAGGGCGCCCTGCCCCAGAAAATCTTGCGATTTTCTGGGGACCCCAGCGTCGGCCTTGAGGGGCGGGGGGTGGGGGCTGTACAAACTGCCGATCCTGCGGCTCTAGAGCCAGTTAGCACAGCAAGCCTATCTTGCTCGCCCCCTATCCCGGCCTTTCCCCCTATTAGGGAGAAAGGGGGCGGTCATGGTTAGTTATCGGAGGGAAGATTATCACAGAAAATTGCCAATGAACTTATTAGTCCCTCCTCTTCCTGATAGGGGATGGGTGGGGCATTGAGAGGGAGGCCGTCGGCCTTGAGGGGCGGGGGGTGGGGGCTTGAAGAGCCGATGATACGACTGTCATTTCGAGCCGAAGGCGAGAAATCTTAAGTTTCACCTCCCAACAGTTCTGAGGACAAGTGCGTGTGTGTTTTGAGAGGGTTAGGGTGAGGAGCATGTAGGGGTATTTGGTTACCCCATTGGGATTGCTATATTTTGTTGGGCAGGCACACGGCCTGCCCCTACGGTGCAGGTTGGTTGATAGTGATGGTTGTAGGGGGGATTGAAACCGCGCACTGCGAGCAGGGCCGTCCTACGGTGCAGGTTGGTTGATAGTGATGGTTGTAGGAGTAACCCCTGAGGGAAAAGGCGCTGTGCGCAGCACCGTCGGCCTTGGGGGATGGGTTGTGGAGACTGACGGTTAAGTGGAACCGGTTCTAGAACCGATTTACGGATGCCTCGGCGCAAGTTGTGGGGCAGCCCATCCTTGCCCATGACAGGCCGGGCGAGACAGGAAAGCCGCTAGTGTGAGGTCTTGCGATGTTTTGCGCGAAAGCGAAGAGGCTCAAGCAGGGCATAGGGAGCGGGACGGTCACCCTCCACGTGGCCGAGATGAACCTGCGGCTTCACCGAGTACCCGTGAAAATCCGAGCCGCCGGTGGTGAGCAACCCTAACCGCTCGGCAAGCGTCAAATAGCGTGTCGTATCTTCCGGCGTATGGGCACTATAGCGCGCTTCGATACCGTCTAAACCCATCGCCTGATATTCTCGAATTCGCTCTTCAATGGCTTCAGGGCTGCGTTTCAAATTATTCGGGTGTGCTAGCACGGCTACTCCCCCGGCCTGATGAATAAGGGCGATGGCCTCTTCGGGGGGAAGCTTTTCTTTTGAGATGCCCGGCAACACACCGTCGGCCAAATAGCGGTCAAAGGCCTCCTGCACGTTTGAAACCACGCCGAGTTTCACCATCACCTTAGCGAAGTGGGGACGGGCCAAAAGCTCCCCTTGGGCTTCCTGAGCAACGGCCTGTAGCGTAATAGGAATGCCCATCTGGTTCAGACGCTCCACAAGCGCACGGTTACGGGCATCACGTGCGGCCCGCAGCACTCCGAGTCGCTCTCTCAACTGGGAATTGGTGGGGTCTACGAAATAGCCCAACAGATGGCACTGTCCTTTATCCACCACGGCGCTTATCTCGATGCCGGGAACAACTTCGATGCCATATTTTTGCCCTGCCTTCAGAGCCTCCTCCACCCCTTCTACGGTGTCGTGATCGGTTATGGCGATGGCTTCCAAACCCAACTCTTTGGCAAGCTGAACCAGCTCTGTTGGCGACCGATCGCCGTCGGAAGCCGTTGTATGGGCATGAAGATCGATCCCACCTTGAAAGCGCCGGTATCCCACCTGTTTTCCGTTCCTCCACTTCGGCCTCTCGCCACCTTGGGCACTCAGAGCCGATCTATTCTCCGTATACATTATGGCTTAGCAAAGCCTTCTCCTGAGCAGAGGTCTCATAAAAAAGAATATCTTTGAAGGAGATCGCTCTATGCGCAACCGACCGATCATTGTGTTGATTCTGCTGATAGTGTTTGCCTTAGGCCTAGCCGCCTATAGCTCTCGGGTACATCCGGGAGGGGAACTACCCCCCGAAGATCAACCCGACACCACCCAACTAACTCCTCCAGCTCCGTCGGCGCAAAGCTCCAAACTACCCATTGCGCAGCAGGAGCAGCTCTTTGCCAAATACGAACCCACCGCCATTCACGCCACGCTTCAGGTGGAGGGCTTGGCGCCCATCGAGATAGAGCTTTATCCGAAAGCAGCCCCCAAAACCGTGGCCCATTTCGTACAACTTTGCAAGGAGGGGTTCTACAACGGCATCCTCTTTCACCGAGTCATACCCAACTTTGTGGCACAAGCGGGCGATCCGGCCTCCAAAAAAATTGACGGTAGAAAGCTGCGCGGCCTTACCGACCAGCAGGTGGCCATGAAGTATCTCCTAGGCGCTGGCGGATCGGGGCAGACCGTTCCTTTTGAGGGGAACGATCTCACCAACTTGCCCGGGACTATCGCCCTGGCGCTCAGCGCCCCCCGCACCGATACCGGCGATAGCCAGTTTTTCATCAATCTCGTGGATAATAAACAGTTGGACGGCGACTACTGCGTGTTTGGGCGGGTCGTTCAGGGGATGGATCAGGTAAAGAAAATCCAACAGGGCGATCGCATCCAAAGCATCGTCATCCACTAATTTTTACAGGAGGTTTTCTGTGAATCGCTTTCTTGTCCAAAAGGGAATAGGGGCAACGACTCTGCTCTTTGCTCTAAGTTTTGGGTGCCCCACCCTAGCCTTTGCGGCCAACCCCGAAGTGGCCCTACATTTCGCGAAAAAAGGCACCGTGGTAATTGAGCTTTTTCCGAAACAGGCTCCCAAAACGGTCGCCCACATCTTAGCGCTTGTGCGTCAAAAGTTCTACAATGGCATTAAGGTGCACCGTGTCGAGCCGGGCTTTGTGGTGCAGTTGGGCGATCCAGAGACCAAAGGGCTGCCTACCAGCGAGTTTGCCGCGCATGCCATCGGCACGCACGGTTCCGGCACCACCGTTCCTCTGGAAGCCGGCTTGCCCAACAACAAAGGCACGGTGGGGCTTGCCCGCGCCCAAGACCCTAACAGCGGCGACAGTCAGTTCTATTTCAACCTAAGCAACAACAATTTCCTCGATGGCAAGTACTGTGTGTTCGGCAAAGTGGTGCGCGGCATGGATGTGGTGGAGCATCTGCAGATAGGGGATACCCTTACCTCCGCCGTGGTGTTGCCGGAGGAAAAACCGCATAAGGCAGCCTCGAAAACGCACCCTCCTAAAAAGTAGTCTCAACGGCACAGGGCGCTCCTTGCGGAGCGCCCTGAAGCACCTTCAAGGAGATTTTAGCCCTTTAACGCCGCCTCGTAGCGTTTGGCGACCTCGTCCCAATTCACGACGTTCCACCAAGCGTTGAGATAATCGGCACGGCGATTTTGGTACTTTAGATAGTAGGCGTGCTCCCAAACATCCACACCGAGAATGGGCTTT
>NZ_DATGKU010000050.1:0-3097 GCF_035294505.1 Chthonomonas sp.
TAACGAACACATTGGGTTATGTCATCCTGAGCGTTAGCGAAGGATCCGCAGGTCACTACCGGATCCTTCGCTGCCGTTCAGGATGACATGGGGAGATGCTTCATGGACCGGCTTAATGCTCCGCGCTAATCGCCGGTCCCCATGAAGTCACGCGATCAGGGGTGAGCATGATTACGGGCTGCCGTTCCAGAGCCATCGAGCGGTATTGGATGTAGCGCTGCCGCAGCAACTTCAAGGCATGTGCATGCGCTTCATGGTCGGGGCCGATCAGTTCGGCGCGTCCATGCACGAGCACATAGCCCAGCCGCGACCAGTCATCGTCGTACTGATCGATGAGCAGCGAGGCTTCGTGGCGCGCCTCGATATTGCGCACGCGCCGCAGCTTGCCCCCGGCAACGCGCTTGGGCTTCTCGTCAAGCGGCGTGTAGAAGCGCGCGCCGTCGAAGGCGTAGCAGACGGGGATGAGATGTGGACTCCCATGCTCGTCTGCTGTGGCGAGGCGCGCGACACGCTGCCGGCGCACAAAGTTCGCTTCATCCCCGGTGAGCGTCGTGCGGTTAGCCATCACCCTGTTCCCACCGTTATGAACGGCCCGCTACCGGGATCTTCTCCACTACCGGAACAATCTCGTTCGCCAGCACGTCGAATGGCTCAAGGTCGGATACATTCGGCATGCTGAAGAGCGCCTGATCGATGCCTATCTCGGCCAGCGCCGCGAACTGGTCGATTGCCGCCTGTGGCGACAGCGATCCATCGCGGCCATCGCGTGTTATATGCATCCTGCCGAGCGTCGTCTTCTCGATCTGCTCATAGGGACGCCCCACAGCCTCGCAATGCGAGCGCAGCACATCCAGCTTACGCCGCAATTCAGGGATAGGGAACGTGAAAAGATTGCAGGCATCGGCATACCTGGCGACCAGGCGCAGCGTTTTGCGTTCTCCGCTGCCGCCAATCAAAATTGGCGGGTGCGGCTTCTGCACGCTCTGTGGCGAATTGAGCGGGCGCTCAAGAGTGTAGTGCTTGCCGTGATAGGGTTTTTCATCGCCCGACCACATTTGCAGCGCGATCTGCAACGTCTCCTCCAGGCGTTCAAAGCGCTCGGCAAGCGGCGGGAAGGGGACGCCCAGTCCGCGATGCTCCTCTTCGTTCCAGGCGGCGCCAATGCCAAAGTATGCGCGGCCATGCGAGAGCACGTCGAGCGTCGTTGCCGTCTTTACCAGCAGGCCAGGATGGCGATAGGTAACGCCTGTAACCATCGTCCCAAGCTTGATGCGGTTCGTGCGCCCGGCGGCGAAGGCCAGCGCGCTCCATCCCTCCAGCATCTCGTTCTCCGATGGTCCGACGCTGCGGATCTGGAAGAAGTGATCCATCACCCACAGGCTATATAAGCCAGCCCGTTCGGCTCGTTCGGCGATGAGGCCAAAGGTATCGCCGAGCTGGCTCTGGCCGTTCGGCCATGTAAAATTGGGAACCTGTAATCCCAAACGCATGAAAAAGTTCTCTCCTTCAATGCTAATCGTTGTAACAACCCAACGCTATACTATACAAAAGATAGTGTTGGAGAATCAAGGAGAATAATGTGGGGACGGCAAGGTGATGGCAAAAAGGTCATGCATTTAAAAGGTGGGGGAAGACGGTCAGGGAAGAAACAGCTGGGGAGAATGGATGGGGAGGAAATGGATGTGAGGGAAATGGATGGAGATAAGAGATGGTGGATAAGAGATGAGGTAAGAGATGGAATAAGAGAGAGGGTGATAAGAGATGGTGGATAAGAAAGGATGGGTAAGAGATGGAATAAGAGAGGGTGATAAGAGAGGATGGATAAGAGATGGTTGATGAGATATGAGGATAAGAGATGGAGGGATAAGAGATGGGGATAAGAGATGGGGGGGATAAGAGATGGAGGGATAAGAGATGGAGGGATAAGAGATGGAGGGATAAGAGATGGAGGGATAAGAGATGGGGGGATAAGAGATGGAGGGATAAGAGATGGAGGGATAAGAGATGGGGGCAAGCCCCATCTCTACATTAATATGTAGAGATGGGGCTTGCCCCCATCTCTAATCTTGCCCCCATCTCTAATCTTGCCCCCATCTCTAATCTTGCCCCCATCTCTAATCTTGCCCCCATCTCTAATCTTGCCCCCATCTTTTAAATGCGGAACGCGTGTAAACGAGAAATGTGTGTAAATACGGAGTGCATATAAATGTGGAACGCATATAAATGCGGAAAGTGTGTGAATGCGGAAAGTGTGTGAATGTGGAAAGTGTGTGAATGTGGAAAGTGTGTGAATGTATAAAACATATAAATGATGGATATATGTAATGAGAGAAGCGTGTAAATACGAAACGTGTGTAACAGACTTTCATCAGAAAATCTCTGCGATGGCCTGGGTAGCGGCGATGATCCAGTACTGATAGATCGGGCCATACCACTGTTCCAGTGCATGACGATTACGCCCGATGTGTAGTCTCGCCAGAATACCTCGGGCCACGCGTTCCTGGCGCGGTCAATCAGTTCCCGCTCGGATTCCGCCTGTTGACTGAAAAGTTCTCCTGACCTCTTGACAAAGGACATTTCCCTGACTATATTATTAGCATGCTAAATTTTAGCGTGCTATCTAATGGTTGATCTCGCGGCAAAGCCGTGTCAGGGATAGAGTATGTTGTGTGGAAAATGCGCGAAGCGCATTTTCCACACAACATACTCTATAAGGCGAGCGCCGCAGGCGCGAGCAAACGAGGGGATCGGAAACCAAACATACCAGGAAGGGATCATGAAAGTTCCGGTAGAGAATAACCTGGGATACTGGCTCTTCTATGCTCAACGGTGCATGGAGCATTCGTTCAGTAGAGTGCTGGAAGCCTGGTGTGTAGAGCAGAGAAAACCATATACCATCACCCCGTCACAGTGGGGAGCATTGCAACTGCTCTTTGAGCATGATGGACTCACCATTGGCAGAATAGCGCAGGTGCGAGGCGTTGACGCGCCTACGATTACCGGCATCATCAAACGCCTTGAACTAAGCGGGCTGGTGGAGCGACGGCACAATCGCGAGGACCGGCGCAACGTCAAAGTCTACCTCACTCCTGAGGGC
>NZ_DATGKU010000051.1:0-35672 GCF_035294505.1 Chthonomonas sp.
TGTAGGGCAGGTTGCCTACGCGTTACGCGACCGTTCGCCGCTAGAGACACCCCTTGCAGGGTGCCTCCCGCTCGACTTGCATTTCTTAGGCACGCCGCTAGCGTTCGTCCTGAGCCAGGATCAAACTCTCCGTTGAAAACCGGTATGCTCAACCGCCTAAAAGGCGGCTAGCAGACTTGTTTGGTAGTGTAGATCCCTGCTCGATTTATGTGGCACGCAAAACGTTGTGAACTCTACAGAGCCCACACAAAACGTCATCACGCGATTGTCAAAGAGCTTTCGCCTTCGCGCTTCCTCTGAAGCTCTTCGTCCGAAGGCAAAGCGTATTATACGCCATAGGCCTTTGTGTTGTCAAGAGCGGAGCCGAAAATTTTTCACAACTAGGAGCGCGCCTCCGGTGTAACCCGTGGACGGTTGTAACGACTCATCGCAACGTTCCATCCCTCTTTCAAAACGTCCTCCACCGCATCCGCCGCCCTCTCTATCGCCTCCTGAATCAGCGGCTCCTCCTCCTTCCTGAAACGTGACAACACATAGGAGACCACATCGCCGTTGGCGGGTCTGCCTATCCCCACTCTTACGCGCGGCACCGACTCGGTGCCGAGTTGCTGCAAAATGCTCTCAAGCCCCTTCTGCCCCCCCGAACTGCCCTGCGTCCGCAACCGAATCTGCCCTACTGGCAGATTCACATCGTCTAGAACCACAATCATCTCCTCAGGCGGAATCCGATAGAAACGGCTTACAGCCCCCACCGCCTCGCCCGAAAGGTTCATGTAGGTCATCGGCAAAAAAAGACATACAGGCTGCCCTGCTATGGTTCCCCTACCGTAAAGCGCGCGAAAGCCACGTTCACTTAACGGAATGCCGTGACGCCGGCTTAAAAGCGTCACCACCGCAAACCCCACATTATGACGGGTTCCGGCATACTCCTGTCCCGGATTTCCTAACCCAACGATGAGTTTCACCGAACTGCTCTCTCCTTCCATTTGCCATTCTACCGCAGAAACCCGCTCCTAGAAAAATAGGCTCGTGCTCCGAAGGTGCTTGCGGAGCACGAGCCAACCCTGCCCCGTTGCAGGGTCATTGACAGGAGGACCTAGCTTAGAAGAGAAGTCGCTGCCGTTTCCCAAAAAGGAATCCTCAGCGCATTCCCAGTTCATTCTAACCCCCGGCACATTAAGCTTCGTTTAAGAAACGAAGTCTCGGCAACATGCCTCTCCAACACACTTTCCGATTTGTTGCCCCATTTTGCTATTCTTATAGCAGAGAAGCAGTTTCCTAACGCGCCAAGGAGCTAAAGGATGATCCACTGCCCCAATTGCAAAAGGCTTGTCGAAGAGGATATCTACACGCATTGCCCAAACTGCCATCACCCGCTGCCGTCTCATCCCACCGTTCAACTCAATATGCCTCCGCCACATATCACCCCCAGAACCTCCTCGGTTCAGCGTCTCCACAGCCTGATACGCATAGGGTTCGTTCTTGTGCTTATTGGCATCTCCCTGTTCGGGGTTGAGGGCTATCTTCAGTGGCGAAACCAAGTCGAAACCGATCAAAAGGCGGCCGAGGACACGGTCAAACAGTTCATGTCCGCTCTGGCTCAACAGGATATGGGTACGGTTTACGATCTTTCCCTTCTGCCATCAAGCGATGAAATCGCCTACCCTGACTCCACCAGCTTTGCGGATAACTTCACTTACCGCCGAGAGGAGCTATTTCAATCGCAAGCCACCAAAGACCTTATGGAGGTATTCGCCCTTTATGTTAACCCGCTTCAAGACACATCGCAGCTCGATGCAGCCACGATCACAATCCCACAAATCTTCGATTCCATCTACCGTCGCTTCGATACGGTGCAAATCGGCCAAGCGCATCTCTTGGCCGACGGCGCGGAGGTCCCTATCTACACCGACAATTTCACGCGTGTTTACATCTTTCTTGCGCTGGATAAGCTCTTTGAAGGGCTGGAAGATCAGCTACAATCCGCCATCACCTCCAGCGAGAATAACATGCAAAACGGTTTTCCTGGCCTATATTCGACCCCGGAAATGCATAATTTTCTTGAACAGCTCGGTCATCAAATCTTCTTCTCAGATATTCAGGAACATCTTTTCGATAGCCCTTCGGATACCGCCAAAATGCGCAATTTACTGATGTGGACGCTCCTCCCAAACGACGAAGACCCAGAAAACCACATGGGCCCTTTCTTGCTGAAGCTCCGTAAAGTGAACGGAACATGGCGAATTGATTTTACCGAGTTTCCCAAAGCCGTTCCAGCACTTACCCTCGAAAAACCCCAACTGCAAAGTCCTTAAACAAAATAAGCACCTTCTGCCTGTTGCTGCAGCCCATCGAGAGGCAAGGCCAAAGAGCTTACTCTCGGTTTCCTTGTGATAGCCTTTGCTTTGAAAAACCTGCTACCTAGCCCCCTTTCTCCCGAATCGGGGGAAAGGAGGGGATAGGGGGCGAACAAGATTGGCTTGCTCCACGAATTGGCTCTAGAACCTCGAGATTGACAGCCCCACTCCCTACCCCCTCAGAACTGGTGGAAAGTGAAACTTAAGATTTCTCGCCTTCGGCTCGAAATGACAGTTGTGGATCTCGTCTGTGGCACGAAAGGATAGGCGTACCGCCGGCTCTTCAAGCCCCCCCCCCCCCCCCCCGCCCCTCCCCCTATCGGGAGAGGGGCACCTCGCGGTGAGCAACTCAGCGGCCAGCGCAGTTCCCGTGATCGTCTATCTCACTGGCCGCTGCATCGCCGTGCGCCAGCACCTCCCGAATCGGGGGAAAGGAGGGGATAGGGGGCGAGCAAAGTCGGCTTGCTCCACGAATTGCCTCTAGAACCGTGAAGCCGGCAGTCTCTACAATCCCATTCCCATTTCTCAGAACCGGTAGGGATTGAAATTCAAGATTTCTCGCCTTCGGCTCGAAATGACACTCGTATCACTGGTTGCACAAGCCCAACCCCCTACTTCCTTCAAGGCCGATGCCCCCAGCCCCTCCCTAATTTGGGAGAGGGGCACATCGCGGTAGGCAACTCAGAGGCCAGAAAGGTTGTCTTAACCGCCTCTTTCTCTAGCCGCTGCATTGCCGTGCGCTAGCACCTCCCGAATCGGGGGAAAGGACGGGATAGGGGGCGAGCAAAGCCGGCGGGTGAAACTAGGCACCGGCCTCGATCTTTTCGAGACCGTGAAGGTAGGGGCGCAGAACAGGAGGAATGGTCACACTTCCATCCTCGTTCTGATAGTTTTCCAGAATGGCTATCAGCACACGAGGGAGCGCCAGCCCGGAGCCGTTTAGGGTATGCACAAACTCCGGTTTGGCTCCTGGTGCGGGGCGGTAGCGGATATTGGCGCGACGCGCCTGAAAGTCGCGAAAATTGGAACACGAGGAGACTTCAAGCCACTCGCCCCCCTCCTCCCCCTTACTGGCCGGGGCGTAAACCTCGATATCGTACTGAATCGCGTTAAACTCGCCCTTCTCCCCCGTGCAAACCAAGACAACCCGATAGGGCAACTCTAACTTTTGGCAGACCTCCTCGGCCTCCTGCAGCATTCTCTCCAGCTCGGCATCGGAATCTTCGGGGGCGCAAAAGCGTACCATCTCCACTTTGTCGAACTGATGGCCGCGTTTAATGCCGCGCACATCCCGGCCCGCCGACATCTTCTCTCGGCGAAAACAGGGGGTGTAGGCCACATAGCGCAGGGGAAGTTGGGAGGCCTCCAATATCTCGTCCCGATGGAGGTTGGTAACAGGCACTTCGGCCGTAGGAACGAACCAGTAGTCCTCCTCGGCGTCATGATAGAGGTTGTCGGCAAATTTGGGAAGCTGACCAGTTCCGATGAGGCACTCCTGTTTCACCATAAAAGGCGGGTAGACCTCCAAATGCTTATGCTGATAAATATGGAGATCGAGCATAAAGGTGATGAGCGCTCTCTGGAGGGCAGCACCGGCCCCCCGCAGCACATAGAAGCGAGAGCCGCTAATTTTAATGCCACGGTCGATATCGAGAATGCCGAGTTGGGTGCCGATCTCCCAATGCGGTTTCGGAGGAAAGGGAAAGGATCGCGGGGTACCCCACGTTCGTACGATCACGTTATCCTCTTCGCCGGTTCCATCGGGTACCCGTTCATCGGGAATGTTGGGCAGAAGGAGCATTCGCTGATGCAGTTGGCGTTCTAGCTCTTCCCTTTGTGCGTCGAGAGCCGAAATGGTATCCCCGAGTTGGCGCAGTTCAGCACGCTTCTGCTCGCGCTCCTCCGGGCTAAGACGCCCCAAGGCTTTGGAGGCCGCATTAAGCTCATGGCGCTTTTGCTCAACCTCCGTTTTCAGAGCGCGCACCTGAGCGTCAATCGCCCGAATGGTCTCGATCTCCTCCCGAGGCACCCCCATGCGCCCTAGTCCGGCAATCACCTTTTCCGGTTGCTCACGGATAAGCCGAATATCTAGCATTCCTTCTGTTTTCTCCCTCCAAGCCGATGGTGAGTGAATACCACCTCACTCCGCACCGAAATTCTGCGCGGTATTGTGAGTAGGCACAAGATATTGTGGTTCGTTCGTGAGGTAAAAGCGAAGCCCGTTCCCCTCTGCCGTCATCACAAAGCGCGCACCCGTCAGCCCGATCACCTCCACCTTGCCGGTAAGCTGGGGAATCTGCACCGGATGGGGGAGCGCTTCCGTTGTCCACACAGCCAAGCGCGCCTCGTTGCCGCGAGTGAAGAGCAGACAATAGTCGTTGGGCGAACTTAGGTCGAGGCGTTTACGAAAGACAAATCCGTCGAGTGTGCGGGCCAGCGTTTGTGCCGCGAGATAGGTGGATTTGGGCTGGTAGTTATTGAAGACTGTGCCGAAATGGTGTTCGGCATTGTGCGGGTCGAGACCATCGTCGTGCCAGTCATACCAAATGGTGAGCAAAAGGCCATTAGCGATGTTAGAAAGAAACTCGCGAACGATGTAGCGACTCTGTTTTTCGAGATCAAGCCCTTGGTACAGCTCTGAATAGCCCCATTCACTTGCCAATATCGGCACCGATTTTCCCGGCGGCGCATACTGGCGGATGAGTTGGCGCACTCGTTCAAAATCGGGCGCAGCCGTTTCCGGCGCGGCGTCACGATAAGGGTGAAACGAGACGGCATCCCAATATTGCAGGAGACCGCGTTTGAAGCAGCCCTCGAGAAAACCAAAGTCCATGCCGGACATGCCGGGGCCAATATACCACTCGTCCGGCGCAACACGTCGGATGGTTTGGCCCACGGCCAACGCGAGATCGGCATACTGGTTTACATCGGGGTGGGGCTGCCAAAAGCCGATGTTGGGCTCGTTCCACATCTCCCAGAGAATGCCCTGATGCCGGAAGTGCGTAACAGCCGCAGCGACCCATTTGCAGAAAGCCGCCCGTGCTTCGGGTGTGGTAGGGGCGCCATGCTGATAGAGATCGTTTCCGTAGTCGAGGATGAAGAGAGCGCGAATATGGGCTCGCCGCAGCCCTGCCATAAGGCGGTCGTAATCGGAAAAGTTGTAGACCCCTCGCTCATGCTCCGTGTCCGACCAGCTGAAATCCATGCGAATCCATTTGAAACCGGCGGCAGCGAGAAGGTCAAGGCGATTCGGCGCGGGATCGGTGAAGTGAATGTTAACTCCTAAGGAGTCCGGAATGGAGGGGGTCGGCAGCGGATACTCCTGGCGATATTGCGCCCACACCGGCTTGAGAAGAGTGGTTAACGCGAATACGGTGAAAAAGAGGAGGCATCGTTGCTTGAAGAACATACGTTTCTCCTTTGGGAACCGAGCTGTTCGAGAGTATATCCAAAAAGTAGGTGCTATGCATTATACCTTGCTCCGGCCATTGGGCACTCACCGTTCTTATCCCGTAAGGCACAATGCACCCTCTTCTCGGTGAGGATATCCTAGTCGAAAGCATAGGGAGCAATTGAAACTAAAAAGGTGCCTAGATAACTAGATCGAAGTAGAGACAACAGTCTGGAGGCAAAGACAGAAAGAGAATGGATAAGCAGTTTGAAGTTGTTTCCTTAAACGGGGCGCAGACAGGCCGGGATGGATTTAGCCAAGCCCAACGAGAGGCGCCTGTTTCAGAGACAGAGGCTCTCGATGCCTACTCGCAGGCGGTGATTCATGCGGCGGAAACGGTGGGTCCCTCGGTTGTCTGCATCGAGGTTGAGACGCTAGAGCGTGGACGGCAAGGACGTGGCAGCGGCTCGGGATTTATTTTCACTCCAGACGGCTACATACTTACCAATAGTCACGTGGTGCATGGCGCCCGTCGGGTGGATGTGACGCTGACGGATGGCCGCCGCTTCTCTGCCGATCTCATCGGAGACGACCCGGCGACGGATTTGGCCGTTGTGCGCATAGACGCACCCGACCTGCAACCGGCGCGACTAGGCGAAAGCAGCAAACTGCGTGTCGGGCAGCTCGTGGTGGCCATAGGAAACCCCTACGGTTTTCAGTGGACGGTAACCGCCGGAGTGATCAGCGCTCTAGGGCGTTCCCTAAGGGGCATTGGGGGGCGGATGATTGACAATATCATTCAGACCGATGCCGCCTTGAACCCCGGTAACTCCGGAGGCCCTTTGGTGAACTCACGCGGAGAGGTCATCGGGGTGAACACGGCGACGATCTTGCCCGCTCAGGGCCTTTGCTTTGCCATTGCCATAGATACGGCGAAGTGGGTAGCCGCCAAGCTCATTCAGGAGGGGCGTGTTCGCCGCAGCTACATCGGGGTGGCAGGGCTTACGGTGGCGTTGCCGCGCGTGGTGGTACGACAGCTCGAGTTAGCCCACAACCACGGGGTTCTCGTGCAGGCCGTAGAGGCCGGCAGCCCGGCCGAGCGTGCCGGACTTCGCCCCGGCGACGTGATCGTCGGCTTTGACGAGAAGCCCATAGGGTGTGCAGACGATCTGCTCCGCCAGCTCACCGGAGAGCGCATCGGCAAAGAGGTCGCCTTACACATTCTCCGACGTCAGGGGCGTCTGCTCGAGCCTCTTACGCTTAAGGTAGTGCCGGTGGAGTTGCCCGAGCGCAGCTAGCATCCGAAACCGCCGGTGGGGTGAGCCGACGGCTCACCCCCTCCTCATCTAGCAGATATATACCCGACTTCTCAACCCCCTCTTGGCCTATTGAACCGCAGCAACGAAGCAAGCCCAAGCGTAAAAAGAGAGGTTTGCTTTTTTCATCTCAAAAGCAGGACAAAAGCCGGCAAGGTATAATGCATGAGAGGGAAACGAACAAGATGAGCCATGTGCGTTTAGCAGAGCGCCTTGTTGGGCGTGAACTTATGGATATCTATGAAAAGGTCATTGCCGGCGAGCGCTTGACCTATAAGGACGGCGTGCGCCTTTTTCACCATCCGGATTTGACGGCGGTCGGCTACTTGGCCAATATCGTTCGGGAGCGCCTACACGGCCAGAAGGCCTACTATGTCCGCAATCAGCATATCAATTACACCAACATTTGCAATAAATTTTGCAAATTCTGTTCATTTTATGCAAAAAAAGGCGGGCCGGAACCTTACGAGCTAAGTTTGGAAGAGGTGCGGCGGCGCCTCCTCATGCATATAGATGTGCCCATCACCGAGGTGCACATGGTGGGCGGCATCAATCCCCGATTACCCTACCAGTACTATCTCGACCTTCTCCGAGTCGTAAAGGAGGTGCGCCCCAACGTCCATATCAAAGCGTTTACGATGGTGGAGTTGGTGGAGATTCAACGGCAAGCCCAAAAGCCCCTGGAAGAGGTGCTGCGGGAATTGATGGCGGCGGGGCTTGATTCGCTGCCCGGTGGGGGAATTGAGATACTCTCCGAGCGTGTCCACCGTGAGCTTTTCGACCGAAAGATCGATGGCGAGGGCTGGATGGAGGTGGCGCGCACGGTGGCAAAGGTGGGGCTAACCCAATATGCCACGATGCTGTACGGACATATCGAGACGTTGGAGGAGCGCGTAGAGCATCTTGTGCGCCTGCGGGAACTTCAAGATGAAACGCGCCATTTCGTTACCATGACCCCCTTGGCCTTCCATCCCGAAGGCACCGAACTGGCCGATCTCCCTCACTCCACCGGAGAAGACGATCTGCGTACCATTGCGGTCGCCCGCCTCATGTTGGATAACTTCGCGCACATCAAATCCTTCTGGATCATGAACACGCCTCAGGTCACCCAGGTCGCCCTCTGGTACGGAGCCGACGATGTAGACGGCACCGTGCACGAGTACGAGATAACCTATAAAGATGGAGAGCACGGCAACAAGCGACAGGTTCTCACACGGCGCCAAATGATACGCCTCATCGAGGAGGCCGGCCGCATTCCTGTGGAGCGCGATAGTCTCTACCGCGAGGTCACAGCGCCGCCGGAAGAGCCTCAGCCCCAGCGTCATTTCGTTCCGTTGCCGGTTGTCGGCTAAAAAAGATGCGACCGCCCCCTCGCCTCCGTGCCGGCGATCAGATAGGCATCATCGCACCCTCCGGCCCGGTGCCCAGCGAAGAGTTGTTCCAGGCGAAGTCCCTTATCGAACGCCGTGGCTACAAGGTCGTACTGGGAGACCATGTGCTGGCCCAACATCCAACCAACAACTACCTGGCCGGAACGGATGAGGAGCGATTTTCCGACCTCCAGAACTTTCTGCAGCGCCTCGACATCAACGCCATATTTTGCGCGCGTGGCGGGTACGGCGTCCAAAGGCTTTACCCAAAACTAACTCCCCAGCTTTTCGACGCCCCTCCAAAAATCGTGACGGGCTACTCCGACATCACCGCCCTGCATCTTGCCATCTCTCACTATACCGATTGGATCACCTTTTATTCTCCTAACGCCACAAGCCTCGTTCGTTTGGACGGCGTTAAATCCGAGGTGGCACTCAACTGTTTTTGGAAGATGCTCGAAGAGCCTCAACCGTTCGGTATCCTACCGGCCTCACCGCAAACTATCGAGACGTTAGTAGGGGGAGCGGTGGAAGGGCCTCTTGCCGGAGGCTGTCTTAGCCTCTTGGCACACGCGTGCGGTTCGCGCTTCCAACCCGATTTTCGTGGAAAACTGGTGCTGATCGAGGATGTAAACGAGCCGGTCTATCGTGTAGATCGCTACCTCACCCAACTTCTCAATGCGGGCATTCTACAGGAAGCGGCGGGTTTCATCGTGGGCACGGTCACCGGATGGAGGAAGCACGAGCAGGAAGATTCGTTGAACCAGCTCTACTCTCTATGGGAAGACCTCCTGCTGCCCCTGGGCAAGCCCACCATCGTAGGCTTCCCCTTCGGACACGAGCCGAACCCCCTTACGCTGCCCTTAGGCGTGCGGGCACAGCTCGACGCCGACGCCAAGACGCTAACGATATTAGAGCCTGCCGTCGTTTGAACCACGCTCTCGCCTCCCCCTGTAGGGGGAGGGACACCTCGCGGTGGGCGTCCTAGCGGACGGCGCCTTTGCGGCCAGAAAGGTTGTCTTAAACGCCTCTTTCTCTGGCCGCTGCATTGCCGTGCGCTAGCACCTCCCGAATCGGGGGAAATGTCGGGATAGGGGGCGAACAAAGTCGACTTGCTCTGTGAATTGGCTCTAGAGCCGCGATAGTGACAGCCCCACCCCTTCCCCTCAGAACCGGTGGGAATGCAAACGCAAGATTTCTCGCCTTCGGCTCGAAATGACAGCTGTTTATCTCGCCTTCGGCTCGAAATGACAGGCGTGTCGCCGGCTCTTCAAGCCCCACCCAAACCCTCAAGGCCGATACAGGGGTCCCCAGAAAATCTTGCGATTTTCTGGGGCAGGGCGCCCTTCCCCTCCCCCTACAGGGGGAGGGAGGGCAAGCTTCCCCCCGCGTGCGGGGGGATGGAGGGGATTAAGCGGATGTTAAGAGGAGATTAACAAGCTTCCCCCCGCGTGCGGGGGGATGAGAGGGGGGCTTTGGCATCGGTACGCTCCAGCCCGACCCCCACTCCTCTATCAGGGAGAGGGGAGACCAGCAAGTTTACTCTCAGTTTCCTGTTGATAGTCTTTCCTTTGAAAAACGAGCAAGATAGCCCCCTTTCTCCCTAATAGGGGGAAAGGCCGGGATAGGGGGCGAACATGATAGGCTTGCTCTGTGAAGTGGCTCTAGAACCGAAGCAATGGGTGGTTTCTGCAGCCCCACCCCTTCTCCTCAGAACCGGTGGGAATGCAAACGCAAGATTTCTCGCCTTCGGCTCGAAATGACAGTTGTTTATCTCGCCTTCGGCTCGAAAGAGCAGGCGTATCGCCGGCTCTTCAAGCCCCACCCAAACCCTCCCCCTATCAGGGGGAGGGGCACCTCGCGGTGAGCAACTCAGCGGCCAGCGCAGTTCTCGTGATCGTCTATCTTACTGGCCGCTGCATTGCCGTGCGCTAGCACCTCCCGAATCGGGGGAAAGGATGGGATAGGGGGCGAACCAAGTAGGCTAGCTCTGTGAATTGGCTCTAGAGCCGCGATAGTGACAGCCCCACCCCTTCTCCTCAGAACCGGTGGGAATGCAAACGCAAGATTTCTCGCCTTCGGCTCGAAATGACAGTTGTTGATCTCGCCTCTGGCTCGAAATGACAGTAGCCTGCGGCTCTTCAAACCCCCACCCCCCCGCCCCCACTTTGGGAGAGGGGAGATGAGCAAAAGGGGCACGGTGACCGTGCCCCTACAGGCGGTTTCCTGTGATAATCTTCCCTGCGGAAACTCAACACAACCGCCCCCTTTCTTCAAAGTAAGACACAATAAACGCCTCAGCGGCCTGATCCACTCCCTTAATCCCCATCTCTCAGGCCGCTGCTGTGCCGTCTGCTAAGACCGCTGCGTTGCTGTCTGCAAGACCGAAAGGACGGGATAGGGGGCGAACAAAGTCGGCTAGCTCTGCAAACCGGCTCTAGAACCATGAAGTCAGTAGCCTCTCCCCCTACCCCATCCATAACACCCCAAACAGTCTGCCAACTGGGCGTAACTTACAGGAGTTTCGGAGTATCTAATGGAATATAATGAGAACATACAGGCGAATCCAAGCCAAAAGGTTTGTCGAGGAGAAGACAAGAGCGATGAGACGCTTATTCTATAAGGCCGGTGTTTGTATGGCGATTCTGGCGTTTTGGGTGGCTGGCCTCCGAACCGCAGCCGCCGCGCCAGACCCGCTGATCGCGCAGGCTCAAAAGGCCGTGCAAAAAGGCATCGCCTACCTGCATAGGGTACAGGAAAAAGATGGCTCCTGGAGCCACTATCCCGGCACCACCGCCCTGGCATTGGCCGCCCTCCTGCGCAACGGCCATAACGAGCTAAACGACCCCGCCGTCGCACGTGGAATACACTATCTTCTTCATCTGGTGAAACCCAACGGCGGAATCTACGACGACCGCGATCCCAATCTGGCCTTACCCAACTACAACACCAGCCTTAGCATGATGGCGCTCTATCTTACCCACAATCCCGCCTATAAACCCATCATCGCTAAAGCGCAGAAGTTTCTTGAGGACTCTCAGTTCGGCGCTACCGACGGGATGAAGCCCTCCAACCCCTTCTACGGTGGCATCGGCTACGGCTCCGACCCCGACGATCACCCCGACCTCTCCAACCTTGCCACCGCCCTCGAAGCCCTGAAAGATACCGGCGTGCCCGCCAATGCGCCGGTCTGGAAACGGGCCATCATCTTTCTGCAGCGCGTGCAAAACCGCAAAGAGTCCAACGACCAGGCCTGGGCGAAAACAGGCCCTAACGACGGCGGTTTCGTCTACGACCCGCTAGGTGGCTCCAAATCGCCTCAAGGCTACCGCACCTCCTACGGCTCCATGACCTACGAAGGTCTCAAGAGCTACATCTACTGCAATGTCTCCCGGCAAGACCCCCGCGCTCAAGCGGCCTGGAACTGGATTCGCGCCCACTACTCCGTCACCACCAACCCGGGCATGGGCACCGCAGCCCTCTACTACTACTATCACACCATGGCTAAAACCCTCGCCGTATACGGCCAAAAATATGTTGTTGATACCCACGGCAAACCGCACGATTGGCAAAAAGACCTTATCCGACAGCTTATCCGCCTTCAGCATCCGGATGGCTCCTGGTTCAACACCAATGCGCGCTTTTGGGAAAACCAGCCGGCCCTTGTCACCAGCTATACGTTGATCGCACTCGCCTATTGCCTTCATCCCAATTCTTGAAAGGAACCCAATTCGACTCGATGACAGTAACCTCATCTCAAACAACACAAGACGACCTAGAAAGACTGAAGCAGCTTCGTGAAGCCTTCGATACGATGCGCGCCGAAATCGCCCGCGTGGTGATAGGCCAAGATACCGTTATCGAAGAGCTGCTCATGGCCATCTTCGCTCGCGGCCACTGCATTCTCGTGGGAGTGCCCGGCCTCGCCAAAACGCTCCTCGTTAGCACCCTAAGCCGAGTGCTCTCCTTAACCTACAAACGCATCCAGTTCACCCCAGACCTCATGCCCGCCGACATCACCGGCACCGAGGTCATTCAAGAAGACCCCATCACACGAGAACGGAAGTTTGTTTTCCTGCGCGGCCCCATCTTTGCCAACATGATCCTTGCCGACGAGATCAACCGCACCCCGCCGAAAACTCAGGCGGCACTGCTCGAAGCCATGCAGGAACATCGCGTCACCGTGGGCGGGCATCCCTACCCCATGGCCGAACCCTTTTTCGTGCTCGCCACCCAAAACCCCATCGAGCAAGAGGGAACCTACCCGTTGCCCGAAGCGCAGCTCGACCGCTTTATGTTTATGATCGTGGTCACCTATCCCTCGCCGGAAGAGGAGGTGGCCATCATGAAAGCCACAACGGGCGGACAGCAGGTGGAATTGAAACCCGTTCTCAGCGGGGAAGACATCCTGAAGCTTCAAGACATCGTGCGGCGCATTCCGGTGGGAGAGCATGTGTTCCGCTATGCCGTGGCGCTGGCCCGTGCCACCCGCCCTACCGAGCCGGAGGCACTCGACATCGTACGCGAGTGTGTGAGTTGGGGCGCCGGCCCTCGCGCCTCGCAATATCTCATACTCGGCGCCAAAGCGCGTGCTGCCCTCTACGGCCGCCCCTACGTCACCACCGCCGATGTGGCCTCCGTGGCACTGCCCGTGCTGCGCCACCGCATCGTGACCAACTTCAATGCGGAGGCCGAAGGCATCTCCGCCGATACCATCGTCCAAAAACTGCTGGAGCGCACCCCCCGACCCACCGATCCGGATAAATAGCCGATGGTTACCCATCCGCGTACGCTTGCCGACCCTCAAACGCTGGCGCGCATCACACGCCTGGAACTGCGCGCCCGCGCCGTTGTGGAGGGAGTTATTTCCGGTATGCACAAAAGCCCCCACCGGGGCAGCAGTGTAGAGTTCGCCCAACATCGAGACTATGTTCCCGGCGATGAGATACGCCACATAGATTGGAAGGTCTACGCCCGTTCCGACCGATACCACATCAAGCAGTTTGAGGAAGAGACCAACCTCAAAGCCATTCTCGTTCTCGACACCAGCGAAAGCATGAACTATAAAGGCCTTCGCTCCGCCCTCTCCAAACGTGAATATGCCACGGTTTGCGCTGCCGCGCTGGCCGTGCTTCTTATGCGGCAACGCGATGCCGTTGGTCTCGCGCTCTGCGATGAGGGCGTACGTCAATTCATCCCCCCCGCCTCGACCTCCTCGCACATGCGCCTGCTGTTGGAGACCCTAGAACGCAAAGAGAGTGCTCCCAAAACCGGCATCGCCGAGACTTTCCACGATCTCGCAGAACGAGTGCGGCGTCGCAGCCTTCTCATCGTCTTCAGCGATCTCTTCACAAACCCCGCCGACATTCTGCGGGGCCTGCAACACTTTCATCACAGAAAACATGAGGCCATCCTTTTCCACATCCTCGACCGCGACGAGCTAACATTCCCCTTCCGCGAAACAAGCCGCTTCGAGGGCATGGAAGGCGAAGACCCTCTGCTGATCGAGCCAAATGCGCTGCGCCAGGAGTATCTCCGCACCTTTCAAGCCTACGTGGAGACCCTGCGACGCGGCTGTCGTGAGCTGGACATGGACTACGTGCAACTGGTTACCGACCAACCTGTGGACATCGCCCTTTCGCAATATCTCGCCGAACGGATGGGACAGACGCACTGATGTCTTTCTTGGCACCTGCTTTTCTCGGCGCCCTAACGCTGTTGGGCATTCCCATCCTCATCCATCTTATCCGACGGCGGCGCCTTCATGTTGTGCGATGGGCCGCCATGGAGTTTCTACGCCACTCGCAACGGAAGCTCCGACGCCGCCTTCGCATCGAGGAGTTGATTCTGTTGGCCCTGCGTCTCCTCATCGTTCTCTTGGCCGTGCTCGCCTTTGCCAGGCCGGTGCTTAAGGCTATCGGGCTATCTGTGCTCGGACAAAATGCCCATGTCTACGCCATCGTCGTCGTAGACAACTCCTTCAGCATGGCCCAGCGCGTGCCTAACCAGAACACCGCTTGGGAGAGAGCGGTGCAGCAGGCCAAAACCATCCTTACCCACGTGCTTCGCCCCGGCGACGCCGTTAGCCTTCTCCTTGCCAACGACCATCCCACGGCGCTTATCGGCTCTCCAACCTACGACCTACGCCTCGCCTACACCCGCCTCAACGCCGCCAAGCTCTCTACCCGCGGAACCGATTACCTTGAAACGGCCAAACAGGTGGTGGCCCTTCTCAAAAAATCTCCTCTGCCCAACCATGAGGTCTACTGGATCAGCGACGATCAGGCCAATGCCTGGAAAAGCAGTCAAACCGAATCGGCGCATCGTGTTTGGCAACAGCTTGGAAGCAAGGCACGCCTTCTATGGATATCGGTCGGGTCCCCGGCCTCCCAACGCGATAACCTCGCCGTGCATCTAGAGCCGTTGGAGCGCGAGCTGGTGACGCCCCATCTAGCGGCCCGCATTTCCGCCAAAATCAGCAACTACGGAACGCGCTCTTACAACAGCCTGCCTATTGTGCTTCGCCTCGATGGTCAGCCGGCAGGGATGACGAAGGTGAATCTGGCCCCCCACTCCTCCTCTCTGGTGACCTTCACCCCTTACCTCCCGCAAACCGGCATCCATGTGGGCAGTGTGGAGTTGGCCGATCCCGAGCACGCCGATAATCTTCCCCTCGATAACGTGGCCCCTTTCGTGCTGGAGTCGCGTGCGAACCTCCGGGTGCTTGTGCAAGAGATGCAGCCGCAGAGCGCCACCTATGCCCTTGCGGCGCTGGCGCCCGTTGGCGGAGGCAATATCTTTCAACCCGCCCGCATTGAGGGCGAAAGCCTCGAGGCCGAAAATCTCAGCAACTACCAGGCCATCGTCATCACCGGTCTAACGCACCTCTCCACCGATGAGGCTCATGCCCTTGCCGACTACGTGCGTACCGGCGGAGGCCTTCTTCTCTTCCCCGGCGAAGCAACCCAAACCGAGGAGGTAAACGCGGCGCTTAAAGACGCGGGTCTGCTGCCGGCCGCTTTGGGCAAAATCGTTCGCTTTCCCTACGAAAACGCCCAAACCCTCAACCCAGGCTCCATTGGCAACTATGCGCCGCTCAGCCTTTTCAAGGACACCTCCAACATCAACCTCGGTCTTGCCCGTTTCACCGCCTATCGCCAGCTAACCCCTCTCGACGATTCAAGCAACCCCGGCAGCATTCAGGTGGTGCTTCGGTTTGGCGATGGCTCGCCCGCCCTCGTGCAGCGCCAAGTGGGCCGTGGCCAGGTGATGCTGGCCGCAAGCAGCGCCGATACCTCCTGGAACGACCTACCCCTCACCGCCAGCTACGTGCCCCTGCTTTATCAGCTTCTGCTTGCCCTCAGTGCCGGTGCGGAGGTGCGGCATAACCTCGCATTGGATATGCCTTTTCAGCTTCCTCTTCCGCTCTCGGCGGCAAACGCCCAAATCCGCATCACCCGCCCCGACGGCATTGTGGACACACGCACCCCCGTTCTAGGCCCCGAAGGCGCCGAACTGCAGTACTCCAACACCCAGACGGCAGGGGTCTACCGGGTTTCCGGCGGCCCCATCCATGAGGCCTTTGCCGTCGCCCTCCCCGAACAGGAATCGGACTTAACCTACGCCGCCCCCAACACGGCCCTATCCCAAATAGGCTATCCCCTCGCGCGCGCAGCCTTTGTAACGACCCCCGCGCAACTGAACACGGCCGTCAACCGTTCACGCTACGGGGTCGAGATTTGGCGTCTGCTGGTTGAGGCCGTCATCGTGCTGCTCTTTTTAGAAAGCCTCCTCGCCTGGAAATTCGGCCGTAGAGGGTAAATATAGGGGCAGGCTTTGTGCCTGCCCACTTTGACCACGTATCGTGCTAAAATGGTTCAAAAATGGCACTATTGCCCTGGTTTATTTACAAACCCTATCCCACACGTCTATCGGCCTCCGCTCACGTGGCGTTGTGGGACAACATAGGGGCGAAAAATTTTTCGCCCTACCCTCAAACCAGCGCACAACAGGATTGACGGGAAGCAACGAATGACACGAGAGAAGAGAGACTCAGAGCGCCGGATCGAATCCTACGAGCATCGGGACAAACAGCGGGTAAATAACCCGCCCGTGGGCCTCGTGACGCCCGAGACCGACCCGGATGCCGGCCAGCAAAAAAAGCGCTACGCCTACGACCCGCACCTCGACCCGCAACTGGTCTGGGCGGGCAAGGCCGAGCATACCTCGTTTGAGGTGCCCACGGTGTCGCTGCACGTCCACGAGCGCATTGACCCCAAGAGCATCATCGAGGCGGTGCGCAAGCGCAACGGCCAGCCGGTGCAGTTAGGGCTTTTCGAAGAGGAGCGCGAAGAACCCCTGCGCGAGGCCATCGAGTTCTACCGGCACAAGCACGGCTGGAGCAACCGCCTGATCGCCGGCGACTCGCTGCTGGTCATGAACTCGCTGCTGGAAAAGGAGGGCATGGCGGGCAAGGTGCAGATGATCTATATAGACCCGCCGTATGGCATCAAGTACGGCTCCAACTTCCAGCCCTTCGTCAACAAGCGCGATGTGAAGGACGGCAGGGACGAAGACCTCACCGCCGAGCCGGAGCAGATCAAGGCTTTCCGCGACACCTGGGAGCTGGGCATTCACTCCTATCTCACCTACCTGCGCGACCGGCTGCTGCTGGCGCGAGAGCTGCTCACCGAGAGCGGCAGCATCTTTGTGCAGATCAGCGACGAGAACGTGCACCACGTGCGGGAGTTGATGGATGAGGTGTTTGGAAGTGAGAACTTTTGCGCCTTGATCGTCTTTCAAAAGACCGGCGCGTTTAGCCCTAGATTGCTAGCCTCTACCGTTGACCATTTATTGTGGTATGGGAAGGAAAAGCCCCTCGTGAAATACCGAGCCCTCTTTCGAGAGCGGAACCCCAAAGCCATGCCTCAATCTGAAGAGAATGACACCACAGAAACCAATGGAGATAATTATCAATCCGTATCTCTTGAGTCTGCGGGATGGAGCGAAATTGGCTCTCAGCCTTTTGCCTTTGAAGGTCGCACTTACTCGCCGCGAACAACGGCACATTGGAAGACCACACACGAGGGGCTGAAAAGATTAGCAGCTGCCGATAGGATTCTCACCCACCGAAATTCTATTCGCTACAAGATGATGCATTCTGACTTCCCTGTTATCCCTCTGACGAATGTTTGGACAGACGTGATGGGTGCTCCTGACATGATATTCGTTGTGCAGACAAATACCAAAGTTATCCAACGCTGCCTCCTGATGACCACCGACCCGGGAGACTTGGTCTTCGACCCGACGTGCGGCAGCGGCACCACGGCCTATGTGGCCGAGCAGTGGGGCCGGCGCTGGATCACCTGCGACACCTCGCGCGTCGCCATCACCCTCGCCAAGCAGCGGCTCATGACCGCCGTCTTCGACTACTACGAGCTGGCGCATCCCAATGAGGGCGTGGGCAGCGGCTTCAAATACAAAACCGTGCCCCACGTCACGCTCAAGTCCATCGCCAACAACCCGGAGATTGACGACATCTACGCCCGCATGCATCCGGCCATCGAAAAGGCGCTGGCGGAGCTAAACGCTGCCCTCAAAGGCAGGCCCATCAAGTTCAAGGTCACACAAGGCGGCCGGGCCGGACATTTCGTGGACTTCGCCGCGCCGGATTCCGCCACCTTCCCCATGCCCTCCGGTCAGGTGGTGAAGGTCAACGAGCTGGTGGAATGGGAGGTGCCGTTTGAGTTTCCAACCGATTGGCCCGAGGCAGCCCGCCACTCGTTCGAAGCCTTCCACGCCGCCCGTCGCGCCATGCAAAACGAAATGGATGCCGCCATCGCCCGCCACGCCCCGCAGGAGACTCTCTACGACCAGCCCCTTGTAGACCGCAGGAAGGTGCGCGTGACCGGGCCGTTCACCGTGGAGGCGGTGCCGGCGCCGGTGGTGAAATCGCCGGATGAGATTTTGGAGGACAAGCCCCAACCCGCGGATCTATCTATCGCTCGTTCCGGCGAGACGCTGCGCCAGGCCGAATGGCGCGACGAACTTCTGCGCACCGGCATTCGCGGCAAGAATGGGCAGTATATTCGTTTCGCACGCTTAGAACCCCTGCCCGGCTGCCGCTATCTGCACGCCGACGGCGAGACCCGGCCCAGCGACGAAGGCGCCGACTCCGTGCGCGAACAGGCGCCCGCCTACAGCCCCATGCGCGTGGTCGTCTCCTTCGGTCCCGAACACGCGCCGCTGGAGCCACGGCAGGTGGCCCAGGCCATCGAGGAGGCGCAGACCCTGGTGCCCAAACCGAAGCTCATCGTCTTCGCCGCCTTTCAGTTCGACCCCAACGCGGCCAAAGACATTGACGAGATCAACTGGCCGGGCGTGACCCTCCTTAAAGCGCAGATGAACGCCGACCTGCTCACCGACGACCTCAAGAAGAAGCGTGCCGGCAACGAATCGTTCTGGCTCATCGGCCAGCCGGATGTGGAAGTTTTGAGTTTTGAGTTTTTAGTTTTGAGTGGGCAGCCAAAGAGGATTGCTGAGTATGGAACGTTCCAGAAGCTATCGAGACTTGATAGTCTGGCAGAAATCCATGGCCTTAGTTGGCAAGATTTATTCTTGTACGCGCTCCTTTCCCAAGGAAGAGATATATGGGCTTACCTCGCAAATCAGGAGGGCTGGGATTTCCAGACCGGCCAATATCACCGCAGGCCAGGCCAGGCACAGCAAGGGGGAATTCCACCAGTTTCTTGGAACAGCACAAGGCTCCTTGGCGGAATTGGAGACTTTGGTAGTGATCTCATAGAATTTGGGATATCCGACCTCAACGGATGTCGAAGAGTTATTGAACAACTGCGAAGAGACCGGCAAATTGTTGGCGGGCTTGAAGCGCTCGCTCAGCGCCTGAGTTTCCCGATTCAATCATCAACTAAAAACTGGAAACTGGAAACTGAAAACTTGTACTGCGTGTCGGTGCATGGCTTCGACTACTACAACACGAAAACCGGCCAGATCGAATCGGGTGGGGCAGACAAGATCGCCATTTGGATGCTGGATACCGACTATGACGGGCGCTGTCTCTACCCGCGTCAGGTATTCTTCCCGATGGCTGGCGAGAACGAAGGCTGGGCCAAGCTGGCGCGCAACCTCAAGGCCGAGATTGACGAAGAACGCATCGAAGCCTATCGCGGCACCGTGTCACTGCCTTTTGAATTAGGCGAGCACAAGCGCGTCGCCGTAAAAATCGTGGACGACCGCGGCATCGAAAGTCTCAAAGTGATCCCATTATCATAGGACGGTCAAAGTGACGCCAAAAATACCGCACAAATTAAAAAAGGAGCCGCTCATCGAAGCTGTTTGGGAGGTTCGCTTTGTAAGTGAAAAGCCGTCAGTGGCTGAAGTGCTTCCGGGCATGGTATACAAGGCCTTGTCGGCAAAGTATCCAACGATTACGCGCCTTCCTGCCGCCGACGTTCCAAAACCGGTTCAGCCGCAAATTCCCCATTTCGCATATCTCCCCAAAGTACGTCTCGAAGGCGAAAACCAGGCGGTGAATATAGGTGAATGCGTCGTGGCCCTGAATTGCCGTCGTCCCTACTCTGGATGGCAACAGTTTTCAGCGGACATCCAAACTCTCGCAAAAGTTCTCCAAGAGACCCTACTTATAGATCACCTAGAGCGATTTTCCTTAAAATATATCAATCTTATTGACCTCTATCAGCCACCAAGCCTTCAATGCTTGAACCTTAAGCTGGAAATGGCAGGCTATAGTGTAGACTCAGGCCCCATGCAACTCTACACGGAGATTACAACGGAGAAATGTACCCATATTCTGCAGGTTGCCTTGCCGGCAGAAGCTTCCGTTCCAGGAACGCCGACGCCCATTCGAGGAGTGCTTGTAGACATAGACTCCATTACTCAATCGCAGGCGGGCATTTCTTGGCAAGCCATGATTAGCGCCCTCGACGAGGTGCATGCGGAAACGAAAAAAATTTTTTTCGAACTTCTTACCGATACAACGCTCAAAGACCTAGAACCGATCTACGAGGAGTAGTTAGGGATGCTCAACATACCAACCGACCCGCTCGCGCCAATGCGGTTTCTTACCTCAAACACATACCGCTTGCCTTTCTTAATGGACCAACCGGCAAGGGAGACAGGAAGTCCAGCCAGCAGTAAAAACAGTTCTGAGATACAGGGATGGGTGGTGGTGCTTCTGCCTTTTCGCCAAGAAGACAGAAGTTGCAGATGGACAACAATCGAGCTTCCGCAGAACACGGAAACTTTTGTGCCGAAAACGCCGCTCGGCCGCAAATTGCTGGCCATTCGTGAACAGGCCATTCAAGCGGGCATGACCTTGTGGAGTGTGGATGAGGTGTTGGAAGAGGTAAGACGACGTCGCGGGGAGGGAGAAAGCGTCGGCCTTAAGGGATCTAGACCCCATGGAGGGCAAGATGAGAACGATACGAACCTACGTTGATGCCAATGTTCTCATCACCGCATTTCGTGGAGATCGGGGGAACGCTTCACGTCGCGCTTTGGAGATTTTAGATGATCCCGACAGGCAACTGGTTGTTAGCGACTTCCTTCGGTTGGAAGTTCTGCCGAAACCAACGTTCCATGGTAACGCAGCAGAATGTGAGTTTATGCAGACAGTGCTCGACAACGCAGCAGAAAACGTTCCATGCGATAACACGGTGGTAGAGAAAGCCGTAGAATTTGCCTCTAGGTATGACCTACAACCAATGGATGCGCTACATGTAGCCATCGCATTCATTGCAGCAGTGGATGAGTTTGTCACTTTCGAAAAGCCAACAAAGCCTCTGTTCAAAGTGCCTCAGATCAAACTCCTTTCGCTCCATCCAGAGCCTTAGCCGATGGAGGCAGTTCGAGGGGGTTTCGAAATGATCATCGCGCATACTCGGAAAAAGGAGATTTTTGGGTAATGCCCCAATCGTCCATCACTCACCTGGTTATCAACTCACCCTACGAGGAGCCAACAAAGCATTGGCACTACCACCGCGACCGACAGATGTTTGAGTTGGTAGAGGGCCGACGCCCGGCGGGATACGTGGTGGCCTCGACCGATTCCAAAGCCTTCGACGATCCAGGCATCAGCATCGAGATTCCCTTGGTCAACCAGATTCGGCCCCGCGTCAAGGCCTGGCGCGAGGCGGGCTATCCGGGCGTGACCAGCATTACCAAGCGTTTGCTGGAGCACTGGCGCGATCCTGACCGCGATAAGCGCCTCTTCTTCTGCCAGTTGGAAGCGGCGGAAACGCTCATCTGGCTTACCGAAGCGCCCGCTGCCGACCGCGCAGGGATCGATATCCCCAAAGACGGCGGCGAGTTCGAGCGGCAGTGTTGCAAGATGGCCACCGGCACGGGCAAGACCATTGTGATGACAATGGTCATCGCTTGGCAGATTCTGAATAAGGTGGCTAATCCGCAGGATGCCCGCTTTTCCAAGAACGTGCTGGTCATCGCGCCGGGGCTTACGGTGAAGCAGCGGCTGGCGGTGCTTGAACTCTCAGCCGCCGGGAACTATTATGAAGCCTTCGACATTGTGCCCTCGGCCTTGCTGGACAAGCTCCGCCAAGGCAAAGTTTTGGTTCACAACTGGCACGTGCTGGCCTGGGAAGGCGAGGAGCAATTGAAAAAGCGCAAAAGCGTGGACAAGCGTGGCCCCAAAAGCGATGAAGCTTACACCCGCGAGGTGTTGGGCGAGATGGCCAAGGCCCACAACATCCTGGTCATCAACGACGAGGCCCATCACGCGTGGCGCGTAAACTGGGAGGCCGAAGGCAAGTACCTGCGCCAACGCGATCTCAGGGACAGTGCCGAGGAAGCAACGGTGTGGATTGGCGGACTAGACCGCATTCACCACACGAGGGGCATTCTGAAGTGCTACGATTTCTCGGCCACGCCCTTCAGGCCATCGGGAAAGCAAAGCAGCGAAGAGGCGCTCTTCGGCTGGATCGTCAGCGACTTTGGCTTGAGCGATGCCATCGAGTCAGGACTGGTGAAGACACCCCGCGTGGTGGTACGCGACGATGCGACTCCCAATGCCCAGACCTATAAGTCGCAGCTTTACCACATCTACTCTAAAGTGAAGAACGATCTCAACCGCCGTGCCAACCCCGAGGAACCGCTGCCTGACCTGGTGGTGAACGCCTACACCCTGCTCGGCTACGACTGGCAGGAAACCTGGAAAGCCTGGTGTCGAGCCGGACAGCCCATCCCGCCGGTGATGATCACCGTCTGCAACCGCACCGAAACGGCCGCACGGGTCAGGCACGCCTTCGCTTCACGGCGCATCCCCATCGAAGAGTTGTGCGAACCCGAGGTCATCCTGCATATCGACTCGAAGGTGCTAGAGGAGGCGGAGGCCCAGGAGGAACCGGTTGAATCGGCGGAAGTGTCGGACGAGACAGAGGATGCGGAAGAGGAAGGCACGCCGGTCGAGCGCAAACTGACCAAGGCCGAACAGGCGGAAAGGCTCCGACAGATGGTAGACACGGTGGGCAAGGTGGGGCAGCCCGGCGAGCAAATCCGGAACGTCATCTCCGTTGGCATGCTCTCCGAGGGCTGGGATGCCAAAACGGTTACGCACATCATGGGGCTTCGTGCCTTCACGTCGCAGCTTCTTTGCGAACAGGTGGTAGGGCGCGGCCTGCGGCGCATGTCGTACGACGTCAATCCGGAAACGGGACTGCTCGAACCCGAGTACGTAAACATCTTCGGGGTGCCCTTTACGTTTTTGCCACACGAAGGCGGGGAAGGGGCACCACCGCCGCCCCCCACTCCAAAAACAACCGTGGAACCGGACCCGGCCAAGGCTCAGTTCGAGATTTGCTGGCCGAATGTGGTGCGCATCGAGCACGTGTTTCAACCAAGGTTGACGCTGGATTGGTCAACAGTGCCGCCGTTGGAACTGGACGCGGCACAGACGACCCAGGTAGCCGAACTGGCGCCGGTTCTCGAAGGCAAGCCAGACGTCACCAAGGTCAACCGCATCGAGTTGGAGCGGCTCGCGCGGGAGCTTCGTACCCAGCGCATCATCTTCGAAACCGCGCGGGATGTGTTCGACCAGATGAAGCACACCTGGCAGGGCAGCCGAGAGGTGTTGCTTGCCCAGTTGGTGCGGATTGTGGAACAGTTCATTCGCTCCGACCGCATTTCGATCTCGCCGCCTCTCTTCTATCAGGACGAACTGCGCCGTCGGCTGATCATCACCCTGAACATGTCGCGGGTGGTGCAGCATGTGTGGGAGGCGGTGCGGCAGGAGAACACCAAGCGGCTTATTCCGGTCTTCGACCGCGATCACCCCATTCGCTCCACGGCCGACATGCGCACCTGGTACACCGGCAAGCCGTGCGAACGCACGAAAAAGTCGCATATCAACGTCTGCGTTTACGACAGCGCCTGGGAGGCGTCGGATGCCTACGTGCTCGACCATAGCGATGAGGTGGCCGCCTGGGTCAAGAACGACCACCTGGGCTTCGAGGTGCTCTACGTCTATGGCGGTGTGGTGCGGAAGTACCGGCCCGATTTTCTCGTGCGATTGGCTAATGGCGACATGTTGGTGCTGGAGACGAAGGGTCAAAACACCGAACAGGATAGAGCGAAGCTAAGTGCCCTTCGGGATTGGGTTGATGCGGTTAACAGCTATGGCGGCTTCGGAAAATGGCGTTGGGAGGTTACCCACCACCCTGGCCGGATTCGAGACGTGCTTCTTCAGTGTAGGGAAGCGATGACGAGAGGCTAACAACCCTGTTTCGTGACCCTTTGCACACAGGATCGGGCGGGCCTTTTCGGTGCTGAACAATTATCCAAAAGCGGTGAAGCCTGGCCTTTCCGCTTTTCGTCTTTCCATTGGTATTAAACTATTGTAGTATCCGTTCGATCACTCTATAGGAGGAACTTGCAAATGTCTAAAAAGCCTATCTACGACCAGTCCTGGCGCCTTCTCGGCTACAACGACGAGAAAGAGGACGGCTCGGGCACCGTCTACGACTCCATGTTTAGCGTGCGGGGCTATGTGCAGCCCAGCTACGGCAACTCGTCCAGCGTCACCGATGCCCTATTCGGTTATCGTGGCAGCATCCAACAGAGCTTCAACGGAACGTTGGTCGGCTACGATGCCAACTTTCAAGTTGTTGGATACTACGACCCGCAAACCGACTGCACATACGATGCCACCTATCAGTTCGTAGGCCATGGCAACCTGCTTCCCTGGCTCATCTCACGCGGCTAAAGGCTCAGCCCACCTGCACAAAGCCCCTAACCGAATCGGTTAGGGGCTTCTCTATTTCTTCCGTTCAAAAAAAAATTCCAAAGGTGTCCAAAATCTGATTGACAAAATGTGGTATAATGGTTTCTAGTAGATTCGCCTATACGGCCACATTCTAACCGAAAGGAGGTCCGGCGATGGCAAAAGGCCTCACGGAAAAACAACAACAGATTTTGGACTTCATCGTCAAGTACATCGAAGAGAAAGGCTATCCTCCCTCCATTCGCGAGATCGGCAACGCCTTTAACATCTCCAGCCTGCGCGGCGTCACCGTCCATCTCGATGCCCTGCAGCGAAAAGGCAAGATAACCCGCCTCAGCACCTCACGTTCCATTACGGTTGTGGGGCATACCGGCCCTGCTTCCCGCCACCGAGAGTTTCCGCTGGTTCCTCTGGTGGGTACCATCGCTGCCGGTCAACCCATCACGGCCACCCAAAACGTTGAGGGCTATGTGCCTGTACCGCCCAACCTTAGGGCAAGCGGCAATCTCTTTGCCCTTCGCGTACGCGGCGACTCGATGGTAGATGCCCATATCCTCGATGGCGACATCGTTATCGTGAAGGAGCAGAGCACGGCCAATAACGGGGACATCGTGGCCGTTCTGCTCGGAGACGAGGCCACCGTGAAACAGATACAGTTCACTCCACAAGGGGCCAAACTCATCGCCGCGAACCCAGCCTATCCTCCCATTCCTATTCAACGCGAGGATAGCCGCATTATGGGCAAGGTGGTCGGCCTCATCCGTAACTACGAAGGCACCGCACGGTTCTAAAGCGGTTGCGTTTGTGGAAGGGCGGTTCGTCTGCAAGGGGCACCACCAGCTTATGAAGGTTGGCCATAAAGGGGTAACCTACTCGGTTACCCCTATCTTTGGTTTCATTTGATTAACCACCGAAGGGTTTTGGCCTGCCCAAAAGGAAAGGCCCTGGCCTAATGTGTGGTTTGCCCGATAAATCCTACCAACCACGGTTACCCCGGCCCCGTTGGATGTGGAAATCCGGAGCGGAGGACTGGTTCAATCCACCTAACTTAGCCCCTTCGACTGTCACATGACTGAACTCGGCCGTTCCGGTCGCATGGTCTCGTATCTCGATCCCATATGTCCCCGCCCCGTGGATCGCAAGACCATCTACCGTCAAGTGGGAGACCCTGAATGGGCCGCGGATTTCAAACCCCTGATAAGTACTGTCATTGACCATGTCTTCCCGAATCACAATATGGGCGTTAATATCCTGTTTAATGGCACTGATCCAGATTCCCCCGAACGGCTCCTTCCCGTTGTATTCGTACCCCCCGGTGCGGTTCAACGTATTCCGCTCCACGACGACACTCCCCGCAAACGGGTACATCGGAAAGTTGGTGCTGATGTTGATGCCACCTCCAAATCCCATCGTGTCCGACAACACATTATCCGAGACGATGCTGTTTATCCCCCCGTATACAGCGATGTTGTTTGCGAGCCACGGGAGCTGCACCGTGTTGAAGCGGAACGTGTTGTCCTCGCTTGGCAGCTTCGTCTTGTATAGAGACGACCAAATCGCCAAACCGTCGTCACCCGTATTACGCAGCTCTGACTGCTCCACCATCGAGTGGCTTGTCCCCCCGGCAAAATTGATTCCGTCGGCCATCGTATCCCGAACACGTACCCCTACAACGTATAGGTGGTCGGTTGGCCAATTAATCCACAAGCCACACTTCTTATGTTCTATCCAAACATTCTGGATGATAGAATTCTTGCCCAAATCATCGTCAAAACCGTTGTCCGGAGCGCTGTCATCTCGGCGATTCGTAGTGCCCATGATGGCAAAGTCGTAGAATTGGAAGCTTCCCCCTTCTCCTTCAAACCCAGCGTTGGGGCCTGTCAACACAGAGTACCAAGGGCCCGCACCGCGAATCACCACTTTGCCACTGATGGGGATTCGCTTGCTCACGATGTTGTAGTTGCCCGGTGGAATCCATACCCCTTTGCCCTCCGATTCGGCTGTGGAAATCGCCTTTATGAACGCCGTTGCCGCGTCCTTACCGCTGTTGGGAACTGCTCCAAACTGAGTAACCGACACGTAATCCGCAGGCCGCGAATAGGGCTTGGGCACCTGTTCCATATCGATCAGGTCAATGAGGTACCAGGGCGCCTTATCACCTGAATCGCGCTGAAGCCTGATCAACGTACCTGCCGGCAACTCCCGGCCTAGCAACACGTGCACCTCGTCGTAGAAGTGATGAGGATTTCCATCTGCAGGGTTTTTGGACCAAGGAAACGCTCCGTATACCCAAGCATACTTGGAGGTCAATAGAACCTCACGGTCTTTGTGTCCATTGATGTAGAGACTGATAGATGCCGACATGCCGGTACCCGACGCGCTGTTTGGAATCGCGTAGCGAATATCTATTGCGTTGGCTGGCTTTACCAATCTGATCTGCACATACTGACTAGACTTAGCCAGCAGTACCGCACGCCGTCCGGATGACTCGGCCGCGTACGTGCCGTAATCTCTGCCAGGCCCGATGATGGTGCCGTTGGTCTGTCCGTCCTCTGCCTCATATTCAACATAGGGCAAAGAAGCCCCGCGCGATGCGTTGTCCGCGCCCTGAACCGAAATAGCATCCAAGTGAATGCCGCCCGAGTCCCCTTTGTCAACTTCTAACCAAAACGTGTTCAACCCGGCGCGCATCGGGATGGACTGGCGTTTGGTTTCCCAATTTGTCCATTGGCCGGTAGGTGCGAAGGACACTTGCCTAAGCGGCAATCCATTTACGTATTCCGTAAGAGTGCACGCTGCCTGGTTTCCGTTGGCGTACCGAATGGATACCGGATACCGTCCATCGGCCGGCACATTGACTGCGAATATAACACGACACTGCCCCACATTGGAAGCATCAAGACCATCCACGTATCCCGTGCCGTGGTAACCCATGTCCTTGTTATCTATATGGGCACCGCCCATCAACTCTGCCTGTTCCGCCTCAAATACGATCCATGAGGGAGACTGCAGGGACGCCGGCTCCGCTCGTACCGGATGCGTAAGACCGGCCAATAATGTATGCATAGGCGACGGCGTTGCGCAAGCTGCCAACGTGATCGCAGCTGCCAAGATTCGAATGGGTTGCCTCATTTGACCACCAACAGCCTAATAACCCTCCACACTTTGCCGATCGGCTCCAGAAGCTTACCTACTAGCCCTCTTGCTCCCAGATCGGGGAAAAAGAAGGAATAGGGGGCGAGCGGAATAGACTCGCTCTGCAAACTGCCTCTAGAACCGTAAGGCCATCAGCCCCACCCCCTGCAGGGGGTGGGGAGACCAACAAGCTCATTCTTGGTTTTCTTTGATAACCTTTCCTCTGGAAACTCATCATACTAGCCCCCTTTCTCCCTGATAGGGGGAAAGGACGGGATAGGGGGCGAACGAAATAGGCTTGCTCTGTTCACTTGCTCTAGAACCGATTTCATGATGGGGGTAACCTCAAGGCCGACGCCCTTCCCTCTCACCAGCTAAGACCGCAGTGTTGATGCCCGCAAGGACGAAAGGAAGGAATAGGGGTGAACAAAGCCGGCCTGCTCCGCAAACTGACTTAAGAACCGAAAACTTGCTTGCTAGTCGCGACGCTGTAGCTCCATAAGCAACTGCAAAATCAGCCAAAAGAGGTTGATGAGGTCTAGATAGAGGTTGATAGCTCCCACAATCTCCTCACCTGGGTAAAGTCGGCGCATGATCAAAGAGGTGTCGTACAAAACGTAGCCCGAAAAGATCAACACCCCGATGATGCAGTAGAGGGTATAGAGCGCCTCCACGTGCACAAACATCATCACTAAACCGCCAATGATGAGGGCGATCAGCCCCACAAACAACATCCCGCCCAAAAACGAGAAGTCTTTCCCAGACTGCAATGCATAGAGGGACAATCCCGCAAAAACGGCCCCTGTCAGCACCGCCGCCTCTAACGGAACCCCGGGCGCCACACGCGAAACAAGCGTCATCAATGGGCCGATGATCATCCCCTCCGTCGCCGAGAAGAGGTAAAACAGAGCGATGTTCAAACCGGTGGTACGCCGCGCAAACGCCATAATAATGCCCAACACAAGTTGCACAATGAGCAGCGGCAGCAGCATGGGCATAAGCGTGGCGGCAATGGCCTGCTGCGCACAAAAAGCGCTTACCAGAATGGTCACAAGCACCGAAACAAAGAACAGCCCATAGACCCGACGCACAAATGTCGCTCTTACTTCCGCAGGCGCCTCGGCCACGGTTCCATAGGTGGGCACAAACCCGTAGTTCATTACAATCCTCCTAAAAACCCCTTTTATATGCTAAGCATATCTAGAACTCTGATTCAGTATACCGCTTCCTCGTAAATACGGTTCCCACCCTCAAAACCGCATTGAGCAGGATTTTACTGCCCATAAGCAGAAGAGATAAGACGCCAAATAGACAGAAACCCTTTTAGGAGAGGCCGATGAGAGTTTACACCCTGATGTTCGGGCTAGGTCTTCTTCTCCTTACCGGCGCCACGATGACCTTGGCAGCCCGGCCCCGCGCCGATTTCTATGTGGCCCCAAATGGCAACGACAACTGGTCAGGACGCTTGCCCGCGCCTAACTCGCACCGTTCCGACGGCCCCTTCCTTACCCTTCAACGCGCTCAAATGGCCGTGCGCACCTTCCGACAACAACACCCTAACATACACCGTCCCGTCATCGTTCTCGTAAGAGGCGGATTCTACCCGCTGACAAAACCGCTTGTGTTTACCCCAGAAGATAGTGGAACCGCTGACTCTCCAACCGTTTTCGAGGCCTATGCCGGGGAAATACCCATTATCAGCGGGGGTTCCCTGCTTAAAAACTGGCGCGTTGAAGGGCCCGACCGCTGGACGACGACGTTGCCCGATGTCAAAAACGGTCTGTGGAACTTCTGCCAACTCTGGGTCAACGGGGAACGGCGCTATCGGCCCCGCCTGCCGATGAACGGCTACTACACCATTACGCAAGAGGGAACCTCCTCCCCGGCCGCTCAAGGAAAGGGGTTCGACCAATTCGGCTACGCGCCGGGCAGCTTCGACCCTCACTGGGCGAACCTCCACGATGTGGAGATTATCGTGTTTCATACTTGGGCCGCCGGACGCTACCATATTGCATCGCTGGACACAAACCGTTCTATCGTTACTTTAGAAGGACATACTCCTGGAACCGAGTGGTGGGCAAGCTTCCCAAAGGGAAATCGCTATCTTATTGAAAACGTGAAAGAGGCGCTCTCCCAGCCAGGTCAATGGTATCTTGACCGCCCCACCGGTGTCTTGACCTACTTGCCCAAAGCGCAAGAGCGATTACAAAGCGCCCAAATCGTCGCGCCTCGCCTCGACCAGCTTCTCATCCTTCAGGGCAATCCCAACACCGATACGCCGGTCTCCTACCTGGTCTTTCGCGGGTTAACCTTTGCTTACTCCAACTGGAATCTGCCCCTCGAAGGCCACGATGCCCCCCAGGCCGAAGTAGACCTCCCGGCGGCCATCGAGGCAACCATGGCGCATAACTGTCTGTTCGACCGATGCCGCATTATGCATACCGGTGCTTGGGCCATCTCGCTCGGCGAGGGTTGCCAAAACAATCGCATCGAAAATTGTGCTTTAACCGACCTTGGTGCCGGTGGCGTGAAGCTCGGAGAGACGATGATACGTGACCAAGCTCAACTCATCGCTTCAAACAACACCGTGCAAAACTGCCTTATCGCCGATGGAGGGCGCCTCCATCCGGCGGCTACCGGCATATGGATCGGCCAATCCCCCTATAATCGCCTTCTCAACAACACCATCGGTAACCTCTACTACACGGGCATCTCGGTGGGCTGGACGTGGGGCTACGGGAAGAGCCTTGCCCACGACAACCTCATCGAGAACAACCGCATCGAAAACATCGGCCAAGGCCTGCTCTCCGATATGGGCGGCATCTACCTGCTGGGCGTCTCGCCGGGAACGGTTCTCAAACACAACCTCCTGCACCACATCCGTTCCCTCACTTATGGCGGTTGGGGAATCTACTTTGATGAGGGCACCAGCGATGTTCTTGCCGAGGACAATATTGTATACGACACGAAGTCGGGCGGCCTGCACCAGCATTACGGCGCCAATAACCGTGTGATCAACAACATTTTTGCCCTCAATCTTGAAGCCCAGCTGGTGCGTACCCGTGCAGAAGACCACCTCTCGTTCACCCTGGAGCATAACATCGTCTACTATCGCCAAGGCACACTGCTCGGCTCAAACTGGTCTGGTAACAACTACCATCTTGACTATAATCTCTACTGGAATGCCGCGGGTCAACCGGTTACTTTCGATGGTATGAGCTTTTCCCAATGGCAACAGAAAGGGCAGGACATCCACTCACTCATCGCCGATCCCGAATTTGTTGACCCGGAAGAAGGCGATTTCCGACTAAAGCCAAGCTCTCCTGCTTTTAAGCTTGGGTTTAAGCCGATCTCATTGAAAGGCTTCGGATGCAACTTAGACCCGCACGAAGTGGCGGCCGCCCTTCATACCCCACCGGCTTTTCCGCTTCCTCAACTCGATGTGGGACAACGACCGTGAACGATCTGCCCAACACTATGCTCGCTGCCGTCTATCGGGGAAAAGATAGGGTGGTGCCCGAACGCCTCCCGATTCCAACCATCGGCCCCAAAGAGGTTCTTATTAAGGTAGAGGCTTGCGGCATCTGCGGCACCGACCTCAAAAAAATTCACTTCGGCCTCGTGGAACCGCCTCGCATCTTCGGGCATGAGATGGCAGGCCGTATCGTCAAAATCGGTGAGGAGGTGGAGGGTTGGGAGGTTGGGGAGCGCGTGGCGGTGGTGCATCATGTGCCCTGTCTTTGCCCCGATTGCCCCTACTGTCGCCGTCGTGCCTTTGCTCAATGTCCGGTCTACAAGCAAACCGGAACCACCGCCGGCTACGAGCCGGCGGGAGGGGGCTTTGCCGAGTTCGTGCGCGTGATGGAGCGGTGCGTAAAACATGGGATGATCCGACTGCCCCTCGACGTCACAGCGGGAGAGGCTGCCTTCATCGAGCCGCTTAACACCTGCCTCAAGGGCGTTCGCCAAGCCCAAATCCGGTCGGATGACGTTGTGCTGGTTCTGGGCCAAGGCCCCATCGGCCTTCTCTATACCCAGCTCTGCCGCAGAGCGGGAGCGCAGGTGCTGGTGGTCGATCCGCTTGCCTCGCGCCGCGCCCTGGCGCTGCGGTTTGGTGCCGAAGGCGCTTTTGCGACCACCGAGGAGGCAAAAAGCTACCTCACCCAAAACACCGCCGCCGGAGGGGCCGATGTGGCGATACTGGCCGTCGCCAACAGCAACCTGGTTCAGACAACTCTCGATCTCGTGCGTCCGGCAGGCAAAGCGCTGCTGTTCGCCCAGACCTATCTGCAGGACTTTACCCAAATAGATGCAGGAGCCATCGGCATGCTCGAAAAACAGCTTCTGGGTTCCTACAGTGGCGACATCACCCTGCTACAAGAGGCCGCAGACCTTATCTTTCGGCATGACATCGAGGTGCGACCGCTTATCTCGCACCGTCTACCGCTTTCATCTATTCAAGAGGCTCTCGCCCTCGCTTCGCACCCGAGCGAGAACACCCTTAAGGTGATTTTGCTGCCATGAACACGATGCAAGCCGCCGTTCTTTACGGTCCGGAGGATGTGCGGATCGAGGAGATGCCTATAGAGGAACCCGGCGAAGGAGAAGTACGGGTGCGAATATACGCCGCATTAACCTGTGGCACCGACGTGAAGGTCTATCGCCGTGGGTACCATGCGCGCATGATTCGGCCTCCCGCGCTGTTTGGGCATGAGTTTGCCGGGGTCATCGAGGCCATCGGGCCGAATGTTCAGGGGTGGCAGGTGGGTCAGCGCGTCGTTGCTGCGAATTCGGCCCCGTGCGGCCGATGCCTCTTTTGCCGACGTCGACAACCGGAGCTGTGCCGCGATCTGCTGTTCCTGAACGGGGCCTATGCTGAAACCATCCTCGTGCCCGCCCGCATCGTCGCAACAAACCTGTTACCCATACCACCCCACCTCGATTTTTCGGAGGCCGCCCTTGTAGAGCCTCTAGCCTGTGTCGTGCATGGGTTGGAACGTCTGTTTATTCGCCCTGGGGAGAGCGTGGCGGTGCTCGGCCTTGGCCCTATAGGCCTCCTGTTTGTACGCCTTTGCGTTCTGGCCGGGGCAAGAGTCCTTGCCGTTGGGCGACGTGAGGGACGGCTTGCGCTAGCCAAAGCGCTCGGTGCCGACAAAGTTTTCGATCTTCAAGCAGGAGAGGAGGTTTTTCAACACCTTAAAAGCCTCACGGAAGAGGGGCTAGGCGCCGACTGGGTTATCGAAGCTGTAGGTACCCCGCAGGCATGGGAGAACGCGATCGCGCTGGCCCGCCCCGGCGGAACGGTGTGTCTTTTCGGCGGCTGTCCCGCCGGCAGCTCTATCGCCCTAGATACCCATCGCATTCATTATGAGGAGGTCACCCTCACAAGCGCCTTCCATCATACGCCTAGCGCTGTTCGGCAAGCACTAGCCCTGCTCTCGGAGGGCAAGATTCCCACCAACCTCTTTCTGCAGCATTGGGCCAAGCTCTCTCAGCTTCCCGACGTGCTCGCCCGTCTGGCCAACGGCACACTCGACGCAGTAAAGGTGGTCGTTACCCCTGCCTAGAAGCGCTCGGATACGGATTTAGCCTGCAAGAAGAGACCTAGGTAGTCTGGGCCACCCGCCTTGCTGTCGGTGCCCGACATGTTGAACCCTCCAAACGGCTGTACTCCCACAAGGGCACCGGTGCATTTCCGGTTAATGTAGAGGTTTCCTACATGAAACTCACGCCGTGCCCTCTCGATGTGCTCACGGTTGTAGGAAAACAGGGCACCGGTAAGGCCGTACTCGGTGCTGTTGGCGATCTCCAGTGCGTGGTCAAAATCATCCGCCTTTATCACGGCAAGCACCGGCCCGAATATCTCCTCTTGAGCGATCCGAGCGTTCGGCGCCACATCCCGAAAGATGGTCGGATGAATAAAGTAACCGGTCTCGTCTGGCTCCGCAGGGTCTACTCCGCCCATCACAAGTTCCCCTTCCGTTTTGCCGATGGCGATATAGCTTTGGATTTTTCGGTAGGCGTCGGCATCTATCACCGCGCCCATATCTACGCCATACTGCACCGGATCGCCCACACGCAACCGCCGTGCCTGCTCAATAACCTTTTGCAGCAACGGCTCGTAGAGGTTTTTGTGTATGATGAGGCGCGAGCATGCGGAGCACTTCTGCCCCTGAAACCCAAAGGCTGACCGTACGATCTCGGTGGCAGTAGTTTCTAGCCCGACCCCATCATCCACAATAATGGCATCTTTGCCGCCCATCTCAAGAATGGCACGGCGCAAAAACTTTTGATTGGGCTGAACCGTGGCCACCCTTTGGTAGATGTGTATTCCAACCTCCTTGCTGCCGGTGAAAGCAACAAAGCGGATTTTTGGGTGCCCCGTCAACGCCTCTCCAACGGTCTCACCGGGGCCGGGCATCAAGTTGACGACCCCAGGCGGAAAACCCGCCAAATCTAACAGCTCCATCAGCTTGGCCGCAATAACGGAGGACTGCTCCGCCGGCTTCACGATCACCGTGTTGCCCGCCACCACCGCGGCCATCGTCATGCCGGTGAGGATGGCCAGAGGAAAGTTCCACGGTGCGATTACCGCCCCAACCCCCAAAGGCAGGTAGAAATAGACGTTCTCTTCGCCGGGGAAATCTACCGTGGGCTTACCCTGTCCCCATCGAACGGCCTCGCGGGCGTAATACTCCAAAAAGTCTATGGCCTCGGCCACATCGGCGTAGGCCTCGCTCCAGCTCTTGCTGACCTCATAGACCATCCAAGCCGCAAACTCGTAGATGCGACGGCGCAGAATAGCGGCCAGCTTTACCAGATGTCTTGCTCTTACCTCTGGCGAAAGGCTGGCCCATGCCGGAAAGGCGCGTTCCGCCTCTAAAACCGCCTTCTCTACCAACTCCGGCGGGGCCGTACAGACCTGGCCCACGACCTGATGCGGCTTGGCCGGATTGATGCTCACTAAGCGCTCCGTGCTCTCAATACGAGAGGTACCTAAATAGACCGGATAAAGCTTGCCCAGCTGCCCCGCAACGGCCTGCAGAGCCTCCTCCATCTTCTTGCGGGGGCGCTCCTCGCTGAAATTCGGATACGGATATTCGTTCTGAAACGGCGTAAACATAAGATCGGTTCCCTTTCTGAAAATAAATCTAAAAAAATCCTCTTCCCTATCTACTAGACTCTCGTAACGGCCTTCCCTGTTCCCGTGGAATTTTTATATAGTGCCTTCCGGGGCGTATGTTGCCGCGCACTAAGGCCCCCGCAGGCATCTCCACAACAACCCGCGTGCCCCAAATCGGCCCGCAGATTCTCCATGGCTTTACATGCAGGGCCTTATGCACCGCAAGACCGCTTTTGTCTAAAAAGAGAAGGTCAATCTCAAAGCGCATGCCAAAGGTATGTACCCCGTTGCACGGCTCAATCCATAACCCCTCGCTATCACCTAATCCCCTCTTACCGAGCAGCCCAACCACCTGCTTCCAAAACGTATCTGCAACATGCAAATTCTCGATCACCACGTTGCCGCTCTCTACTTCCAAAAGCGAATACAAAGCCTCTCCCATGCTATCAGTCTACCTCACGACACCCTATGGCCGCCGAAGCCGGCGCGAAACTTCGATATAAAAAAGATAGCAAACCATAGAGTTGCAATAGATTAGGTGGCAACAAAACGTAGTGCGCGCTGCAAAAAAAATTCTTCTTGACAAATTGGCATACAGGCTTTATACTTTTTTGATGACCACCGGGCATATACCGGAATTCGTTTCCTTCTTTAGGAGGACGTGTATGCAAATTAGAGGTCGTGTTAAGTGGTTCAGCAACGCTAAG
>NZ_DATGKU010000052.1:0-2571 GCF_035294505.1 Chthonomonas sp.
CGGCTCCGGCATGCACACCCACCAGTCGCTATGGAAGGATGGCAAACCCCTCTTCTTCGATGAGAAGGGCTACGGGCAGCTCTCCGAGCTAGCCGTCTACTACATCGGCGGCATCCTGAAACACGCGGCCTCTCTGCTGGCCTTTTGTGCCCCCACCACCAACTCCTATCGGCGGCTCGTGCCGGGGTACGAGGCCCCCATCAATCTGATCTACTCCGCCCGCAACCGATCGGCCTGCGTGCGCATTCCCATGATCAGCAAATCGCCTAAGGCCAAACGCATCGAGTTCCGTGCGCCCGACCCCAGCGCCAACCCCTATCTGGCCTTCGCCGCGATGATGATGGCCGGCCTCGACGGCATCGAAAACAAAATCCAGCCACCGGCCCCCATTGATAAAGACCTCTATGAGCTGGAGCCGGAAGAGCGCCACGGCATCGCCCAAACCCCTGGTAGCCTCGCCGAAAGCCTTCAGGCTTTGGAGGAGGATCACGAGTATCTGCTGAAGGGTGGGGTCTTCGATCAAGACCTCATCGAAACCTATATCGAGTACAAGCGCAAGCAGGAGATCGAACAGATCGCTTTGCGTCCCCACCCCTACGAGTTCGCCCTGTACTACGATATCTAGAAAAGCTTCTCTGTGCAGGAAAGAGCCTTTCTTTCCTGCACACTTCTCTCCTAGCGATGCAAACAAGGAGTGGCAAAAAAGCTATTCGGCAGGAAAATTTGAAAAAAATTATCCAAACTATTGACAATGGCGTACATCGTTTGGTAATATAACTCCTACTCGCAGGGCATTCTTGCTGCTGCAAATGGCAATCTTTCCCAGCGTTGGGAGAAGTTTACTCGTTCACCCCTTTTGCGGCAGTGATGCCGTAGCTGGCTCTGTCGCAAAATCCCCTACAGCGTTGTTCCCATAGCGTCGTCGCTAATCGCCTTACGCGGGCGTCTTTACGTTTCCGCTTGTCTTCCCCGGCCGGTCAATGCCGCTGCGTCGGAAACGCCTTTCCCTCTGCCTTTACGAAGTCGTCTCTTCACCGATGTCGGCAAGCGACTCCTCGGCAAGGTCAATAGGCGTGCCCGTTCTGGCTCTGTTCCGCTTTTGGAGTCAGCCTGTTTTTCCCCACAGCGAATCTCAAATTCGCCGTGGCATTACCAACTATCCTTAACCTAAAGGAGGGCACATTGAACATTCACTTTGGGAGACTCTTCTCCCCAACAACCGCACAGGCTGCTGTGCCTCAACGCTTAGGCTATGCGAAAGCGCTGGCCTATCAGCTTGGAGTGTGCGGGCTTCTGGGGCTGGTCGTTCTTACAACGGCTCCGAAATCGGCGCGTGCCGACGGCAGCTCCGGCCCGAAACCCGGCGAGGTGGATATCTCCGGCTACCTCGATCTCTACTACCTGATCAACGCGCGCGGCCCCTATCCCGCCGCAGTGCTAACCACGACAGACGGAGAGAAGATCGGCATTGACAACGTGGGGCGTTCGTTCGATATCAACGACCGGGAACTGAGCTTAAGCCTTTTAGAGCTGAACATCACCCGTAACGAGGGAAAGGGGATACCGTTCAGCATCACCGCCACGCTCACCACCGGAGACACGGCTCGCCTCGTTCATGCCACCGAGCCGGGAGGCACCGCTGCCTGGCAGACGATCCAACAGCTCTACATCACCAAAACGCTCAACATCATGAAGCACCCGGTAACCTTCGATGCCGGCATCTTCGTGACGAGTTTCGGCTATGAGGTGATCGAGAGCGCCAAAAACGACGAGTACTCTCGAAGCTTCGGCTTCCAGTATGCCATTCCGTTCTACCATGCTGGCTTACGGGCAACCACCCCCCTCTCTAAAACGCTCACCCTTCAGGGAGGGCTGGTTAACGGATGGAACGACATTGCCGACGATAACGATGCCAAAAGCGGCTTCGTGCAGCTCTCTTGGGCGCCCAACGCCAGCCTCACAACCAACCTCACCTATATGGGCGGACTGGAGGGTACCGGCGCTTACGGCCCCGCGTTAGCGCCCATCCACAAAGGGGGTATAGACACTAACCTCTTCGAGATACAGCCCACCTACCAGGTTACAAAAGACCTGAAGCTGGCCGCGGAGGTGGATTACGGTCAGGGTGCCGGCAATGTGGGTAAGACCCACTACTCCGGCTACTGGACGGATATCGCCGGATATGCCCGCTATCAGCTCACTTCAAAACTGGCTGTGGCGGCGCGCTACGATCAGTTCGAGGACATCGCCGGCGCGGGTGGGGCCGGTCTCCGGCTTGGTCTTCCCGGCTACACCGTGCTTCGCGAGGCCACTCTCACCCTCGAGTACTCGCTCTTCAAGAACCAGGTTCTCACTCGGCTGGAGTATCGCCACGACCACGCGAACAAACCCTTCTTCCTCGGAGGGCATGGCACCACCACACTCGATCAGGACACATTCACACTCGCAGCGGTGGTGAAGTTCTAAATTCAACCTAAAAAGTTTCGACGCTATGGAGGAGACGCAAAAGAATGACAACGTATATGCCACGCTTTAGAGCCTATTGGGCGCGAACGATGTTTGTGTTAGGGC
>NZ_DATGKU010000053.1:0-38065 GCF_035294505.1 Chthonomonas sp.
TATGTTGGAGGGCGAGATGCAGAAGCTGCTCCACATGGAGGAGCGACTGCGCCAACGCGTGGTTGGGCAAGACGAGGCGATTACGGCGGTGGCCAACGCGGTTCGGCGTTCGCGCTCCGGTTTGGCCGATCCGAACCGGCCCATCGGCAGTTTCATGTTCCTCGGTCCGACCGGCGTGGGTAAAACGGAGTTGGCGCGCGCTTTGGCGGAGTTCCTTTTTGATGACGAACGCGCCATGGTGCGCATTGATATGAGCGAGTATATGGAGAAGCATTCCGTCGCTCGCCTAATCGGTGCCCCGCCGGGATATGTGGGCTATGAGGAGGGAGGCCAGTTGACGGAGGCGGTTCGGCGCCGGCCTTACTCGGTGATCCTCTTCGATGAGATCGAGAAGGCGCATCCAGACGTTTTCAACGTGCTGCTGCAGCTTCTGGATGATGGACGCTTGACCGATGGGCAGGGGCGTACGGTGGATTTCCGCAACACCGTGGTGATCATGACCTCGAATATCGGCAGCCATATCATTCAGGAGCTTGCACTCACCGATCCCGCGCTCATGCGACAACGGGTGATGGAGGCGGTACAAGCCCACTTTCGGCCGGAGTTTCTGAACCGTATTGACGAGATCATTCTTTTCAAGAGCTTGACGATGGAGGAGATTCGGGAGATTGTGGAGATACAGCTCGGGCTTTTACGCAAGCGCCTGGCCGAGAGGAAGATCACGCTGACGCTTACGCCTAAGGCGCGTGAGGCGGTTGCGTTGGCCGGTTACGACCCGGTCTATGGGGCGCGGCCGCTGAAACGCGCGATCCAGCGGTTGATCGCCGACCCGTTGGCCCAGAAACTACTGGCCGGTGAGTTTCGTGAGGGCGACCACATTCTTGTAGACGCAAACGCGGAGGGGGTTCTCTCCTTCCAGCGTGCACCTGAAGTCGTTGAGGCGACGGCGGTCGGAAACTAAAGGAGGGAATGGCGAGGGGAAGCGGCGTCATTGCCGCTTCCCCATTTTTTTAGCGATAGGCAATATAGGAGGGATTGTAGAACTTGCCCTCACCCGTTCCTTGTGATCCCAAGGTCACCCAGTTCGTTCCGTTCATATCGTCTACTCGCACGACTCGATAGTTACCTCGGTCCACTATATAGATGCGGTTTTGGGGGTCAAGGGCAACACCACAGGGGAAGTTAAACTGATGGGTGCCGCTGCCGGCCGTTCCGAAGGCGACCCAACCATCACCGGTCATGTCGTTGATGCGAACGATGCGATTGTTGCTCAGATCGCAGACATAGATGCGATCGTGGCTGTCGAGGGCGATCTGTTCGGGGTTCGAGAACGTCCCCTTGGTGGTTCCAGAGGTGCCATACGTCGTCCAGTGGGTGCCGTTCATATCGTCAATGCGGATGATGCGGTCTCGGGACATTATGTAGATTCTGCCCTTGCTATCGAGCGCGATCCCTTTTAGCGATTGGAACTGACCTTCCTCAACTCCTTTGGTGCCGTAGGCGACCCAGTTGGTACCGTTCATATCGTCTATTCGGACGATACGATTGTTTTGATCATCAGCAACATAGATGCGATTTTTGGCGTCTATGGCAATGCTGACGGGGTAGTGAAACTGGTTGCTGCCATTGCCTGTTGAGCCAAAGGCCGTAAGGTTTTTGCCATTCATGTCGTCCATGCGCACGATGCGGTCATTGAAACTGTCGGTAAGGTAGATGCGTCCGCTACTGTCTAAGGCAACGGCGGTGGGGCCTGAGAAACCGCTGACATGGCCTCCGAAAGTTGTCCAGCCGTTGCCATTGAAGTCTTGGAAGCGCACAATGCAGTCGTTGCCTGGGTCTGCCACGTAGATGGCGTCTTTAACGCTCTCCACTTCGGCAGGATTTGGAGTGCCGGTGGGCGCTGTGTTCGTGGCGGTGGGGGTGCTTGATGGGGCTGTAGGTGCATTCAAGCCGTTTTGCTCGCTGTGGCACCCTGCTAAAACGGCCAGAGGCGCGATGGCGCTCCATTTAAGGAACTCTTTTCGGTTCATGTTGCATGTCCTCCACAGAGTGATGTTTGTGATAGATTAGGTTGGTGGGTTTGTGGTGAGCACTGCGAGCAGAAGGGAAGAGAGCGCAGTGGCTCACAGTCCATATACTATACGATAGAAAGCAAAAAAGAGGGTGTGAAATATTTCACACCCTTTGAAGTCTCTATAAAAAACCGCAGACAGAAGGTGCAGCAGAAACAGGCTTTATGGTCTGTCTCATCAGGCAGGCTCAATGCAGCGCGATGCCGGAGGGGTTGTTGAAGTTACCTAAACCCGAGCCTTGTATGCCATAAGCGACCCAGTTGGTTCCGTTCATATCATCAAAGCGCACGATGCGGTTATTGCGGCGATCCACTACATAGATGCGATTTTGGGAGTCGATGGCGATGCCGAAGGGGGCGTAGAACTGGTTAGTACCGTTCCCAAAGGTTCCAAAGGTGATCCAGTTGGTTCCATTCATATCGTCCATGCGAACGATGCGACTGGCGCCAATATCGCTGATATAGATGCGACCACTGCTATCGAGAGCGATACCTGTAGGTTCACCAAACTGCCCTTGACCGCCGCCTGACGTCCCATAGGTTGTCCAGCCTGCCCCCGTCATATTGTTGACACGCACGATGCGATTGTTGCCGTCATCGGTAATATAGATGTGGCCGCCGGAGTCCACCACGGCCGCAGCCGGCTCGTTGAAGGAACCTGTTCCCGAACCAGACTGGTTTAAGACCCCTAAGTACGCTGGATTGCTACCGGCCATGTCAGAGACACGAACAATGCGTTGGCCGTTGGAGTCAACAATATAGATGTTGCCGGAGCTGTCTAGAGTAACACCGACGGGCGATACCAGAGCGATTTTGCTGCTAAGGGTAACCCAGTTGGTACCGTTCATATCATCCATCCGCACAAGCCGATCGTTGCCGGAGTCGGCAATATAGATACGTCCTTGGCTATCTACCGTGATACCAAGAGGGGTATTGAACTGCCCTGTGCTGTTTCCTTGAGAGCCGTAGGTTGTCCAGCCGGTTCCGTTGAAGTCGTTGAATTTAACCACGCGATTGTTGCCGAAATCGGTCACATAGATAGTCGGGTTTGCAGAGCCACCGCTGCCGCCAGGAGAAGGGCTACCACCGCCTCCACCGCAGCCTGCCAACAGGGCGAAAGGTGCAAGAAGGCCGAGTTGCAGAAACGTGCGTCTGTCCACGCCTCTTTCGCCCGAAGGGAGAGATTTTCTAAGGAACTCTTTTCGGTTCATGTTGCATGTCCTCCACAGAGTGATGTTTGTGATAGATTAGGTTGGTGGGTTTGTGGTGAGCACTGCGAGCAGAAGGGAAGAGAGCGCAGTGGCTCACAGCCCACATACTATTATACGATAGAAAGCAAAAAAAGAGGTGTGAAATATTTCACACCCTTTGAAGTCTCTATAAAAAACGATAGACAGAAGGTGCAGTAGAAACAGGCTTTATGGTCTGTCTCACCAGGAAGGCTCAGTGCAGCGCAATGCCAAAGGGGCTTAAGAAATTGCCCACACCCTTACCACCGGAACCGTAGGCTATCCAGTTTGTGCCGTTGAAGTCGTCAAAGCGCACAATGCGGTTATTGCCGTTATCTACGACATAGATGCGATTTTGGGAGTCGATGGCAATGCCTGTAGGGCCGGTGAACTGATTGATGCCGTTCCCTTGGGTTCCAAAGGCGGCCCAGTTGGTTCCGTTCATGTCGCTCACACGCACGATGCGGTGGTTGAGGGTATCGGCGATATAGATATTGCCATTACTATCGAGGGCGATATTGCTGGGGAGGTTGAACTGATTTTGACCGTAGCCTGCAACGCCGTACGTTGTCCAGCCTGCCCCCGTCATATCGTTTACGCGAACAATGCGGTTGTTGTTGGAATCCACGATATAGATGTGCCCGGAGGCATCGAGGGTTACAGCGGTAGGATTGTTAAACTGACCCTGGTTGGTACCCGCTTGTTTGTAGGTGCCCAGATAGAGCGCCCCGGCGCCGGTCATGTCGTTGACGCGGATGATGCGCTGCCCACCGAAGTCGGCAATGTAGATAAGGCCGTTGCTATCCAGGGTTACGCCGTAGGGACCGACCAAAGAGATGGCGGTGCTGAGCACCGTCCAGCCAGTGCCGCTCATATCGTTAAAGGAGACAACGCGGGCGTTGGTATAGTCCGCCACATAGATGTGGCCTTGACTATCTACGGCGATGCCTCCAAGAAGGCCAAACTGCCCTGTGCCGCTACCCTGCGAACCATAGGTTGTCCATCCTGTGCCGATAAAGTCGTTGAATTTAACCACGCGATTATTGCCTTGATCGGTCACATAGATGGTGGGTCCGGGGCCGCCGCCATTGCCGGAACCACTGCCGGATGAAGGAGCGCCGCTGCCACCGCCGCAACCGGTGAGGAGGGCTAAGGGGGTAAGCAGTGCCAGCTTAAGAAACTCACGTCGTTCCATTCCTAATCCCTTCGATGAACTTTTATTTCCTTCTAGCGAGAACCACAGTTTAGTATAACCGATTTGAGGGTTTGGCTTGCCGGAGAGGAAGCGCCCTTCTCCTAAAGGCGAGCTGCCTCAGGAGCTTCCCTTCGTGAAGGGGGCGTAAAAGGCCGCTTTAACCCGATATCAGGCCTGGAGGGCGAGAGCGTTACGGGCATCCGCGGGGAAAGGGTGGATGCCCGTAACAGGATAGAATTTGGGGGGAATTAGTGAAGCGCGATGCCGAATGGGCTGATGAAGTTGCCTACTCCATGGCCGTTAGTGCCGTAGGTAGTCCATCCCGTTCCGGTCATGTCGTTGATGCGCACAATGCGATCGTTGCCGTTATCCACCACGTAGATGCGATTTTGGGAGTCGATGGCGATGCCAACGGGACCGTTGAATTGGTTGACGCTGCTTCCTTGGCTTCCGAAAGCCGTCCAGTAGGTTCCGTTCATGTCGCTTATGCGGATAATGCGATGGTTGAGAGTATCGGAGATGTAGATGTTACCACTGCTATCGAGGGCAATACCGCCAGGCTGGTTGAACTGCCCTTGACCGGTGCCTGCCACCCCATAGCTAATCCACCCAGAGCCACTCATATCGTTGACGCGCACGATGCGGTTGTTGTTGGAGTCGACGATATAGATGCGGCCGCTGGAGTCCACCGTTGCCGAAACCGGGCCGTGGAAGAGACCTACCCCCGATCCAGGATTGTTCAATTGTCCGAGCGCCACAGCACCGGTTCCGTTCATATCATACACACGAACGATGCGTTGGCCACCGAAGTCAACAACGTAGATGTAGCCGGAACTGTCTAGTGTAACATCGTAGGGCCCCACGAGAGAGATTTGGCTGCTAAGGGCAACCCAGCCGGTACCGGTCATGTCGTTGATGCGCACAACACGGGCATTTTGAAAATCGGAGATGTAGATACGTCCTTGGCTATCAACGGCAAGCCCACCCGGCAGGTTGAATTGGCCTTGTGAGGAACCGATGGAGCCGTAGGTTGTCCAGCCGGTTCCGGTGAAGTCGTTGAATTTAACGACTCTGCCATTTCCCTGATCGGTCACATAGATAGCCGGGCCTGAAGAGCCGCCGCTGCCACCACCGGAACCACCGCTGCCGCCTCCGGAGCCACCACTACCACCACTGCCGCCTCCTGAACTACCTCCGGAGCCACCACCGCCGCCAGAAGAAGGGCTGCCACCGCCCCCACCGCAGCCTGCCAGCAGGGCGAAAGGTGCTAGAAGGCCAAGTTGCAGAAACTTACGTCTATCCATACATATTCCCCCCGAAATTTGAGATTTTCAATGAACGTTGGCTTAGGTTTACTAAGAGTGATCGGCGCTTATAAACGCACGCTCTTTATTTTGGCACTTTTCCTACAGAATCCTGCATGTAGTCTACGAAGCACCGAAAATCGGTTGAAGTTCACCTCTACGGTATTTGCTTTGACAGAATGCGTGAGGCATAGGTTCCCTCACGATGAACCTGAAGAGGCTTCTATGCGAAACTTGTCGCCTGCTTTGAGGTGTAAAGCGGGCCGAAGATACAGCATCGCTTCTTGGTAGGTGACGGGGACAGGCTGTTTCTGAAGGGAAGCTGTGGTTGTTGGCCCGAAGGTGGGAGGCAGACGCAGGCCGGCAAGCTCGAAAGACCCCCACAGCACCTCCACCTCTAAAACCCCTTTTTTGTCTAAATTCACAGTGCCCCACGCGGTGCCGGCAGTGAAGAGGCATCGGAACGGATCGGCAGGCCACCGAGGGAGGATTTCTAAGGTGTTTGTAGGGGCTGAGTAGCGAATGCCGCTGAGCGCGAGAAGTAGACCCCAGGAAGAGAGCGCACGGGCATAGTGATGCCCGCATTCAAACTCATTCCATGGGTTTCGGCGCTCCCCATCATAACGATTTCGCACGCCCCGTACGATGGCAAGGCCCTCCTCGATTTTGCCTTCGTAGATCAGATGTCCTGCCACCTGATATTCAATGCCTGTCCACACCTCGTCGGCATAGGGAAACGGATAACGTGGCCGCTTGCCATACGGCCAGGTGCATAGCAGAAGCCCCGCCTCGTCGTTAAGAGCATAACAACGCTGGACGCTGGCATGTTGTGACAGATCGGGTTTCCAGTTGTAGCGGAAAACCGTTTCTATCGCTTTTTTAACAATTTCGGGCGGCAGGAGGTAGCCAAGACCCACAATATGCGCCATCCATTGACCCAAGAGTTGATCGGAGAGGCAGCCGGCACCGAACTGATGGAGTGGCTCCGCTTCTAAAGGAAACCGATGGGAAGATGCTTGCTGAAACGCACTGGAGTTCGTAGGGGCAACGATTTGGCGGAAAAACTCCCCGTTCCACAGAAGTTCTACAAGGCGGGTGCTGCCTTGTTCATAGCGCTGGCGGTATTCTGTGGCCTTCTCGTGGAGGCCCAACGCTTTGGCCATCTCTTCCGCAGCGCGAAGGGCACCGAGATAGAGGATGCTGCAGAGAGGGTTCGGGCCATAGAATTCAATATCGTAGGTATTGTGCTGTTCGCCTTCCATGACCCCATCTTGATCGGCATCCCAAGAGTCTGGCTGCCAGGCGAATTCGAGGGCACGCTGCACTCCTGGCCAAACGGTCTGTAGGAACTGCCTATCTCCGGACTGTGTCCATTCACGATAGGCGCGAAGGATGGTGCCCATTTGACCATCGGCGGCCGGCTTGAACTGCCATAGGGTTTGGCTAAGGGGAAGGAGGGTCCGAAACGCCATGTGTCCATCGGGGCGGGTATTGTGGCAAAAATCGGTGAGGCGCACGCTGCGCTCCAGCGAAGGAAAGAGGAAAGCAGCGGACATTGCATAGTTCCATACATGCGTGCAGTTCATCGGGCAGCAGCCTCCTCTGTCGCCACAGCCTTCAAATGCGTTCATGCGGCCATCGGCGGTGTGCAGAACGGTGGGAGAGCGGAGGATTGAGAGATTGGCTCCTACCGCGTCAAGGACGCATGGCGGCAGGGTAGAGCGATAGAGGGCATGATGAAAAGCACGAGTTGCCTTTTCAAGATCGGCCAGGTTCTCGAAGGTATGGCGCGCAGCCGCCCACGAAGAGTTAAAACGAGTGGCATAGTGGTTGCCGATATATTTCCGCTGCACCTCCGGCTCCGAGTTCCAGTAGTTAACGAGATTGGGGAAACGCCAGGCAATGAGAAAAGGCAACTCGACGCTGCTTTTTGGGGCCAGATGCGCATGGAGCGCAAGGGTGGCGACATCGCTTTGATGATCGGGAGAGAGGGAGGCTTGAGGATCGCTGGAAAGGCGGCCTTTAGACTGCACGAAATCGTCCCAAAAGTTTTGGGCATCATCCCACCAGCCGGCGCGCTCCCATCGAAGCCTGAAGCTGACATGAGGCCAATCGGTCATGAGGGTCATATCGCCATAGTGAGGGTCGGAGGGTTGGGGTTTCTCGCCGGTCATAAAGATGCCGTGCAGGGCGTTTTCTTCTTGCCAAGTGTTGAGATTTCGTCCAAGCTGTTGATGGTAGCGGCTACCGGGAAGTTCGTGGCCGGTGAGGCCGATGGGGTTCAAAAGGCAAAGGGCTATGGTTGCGGATATGGCATGTTCTGTGGGATTGCGAACCTTCCACCGAAAGAGAGCGACCGGCAGCGACGAGCTTTCCACATCCATGGGAACAAACGGATTGAACGCCTCTAGAGAGAGTTGAACGGGCAGGTGGTCATCATGAAAATGGAGCCATGCGAATGGGTATTCCCCTCGAAAGGTGTTAGAACGAAGTCGGGGGAGACCGGGAACCCTGCCTGTTGGCAGACCAGAGGAGCCACTATAGGGTGGTGGAATGCGGCTTTCGAGCACACGGGCAAAACCCTCGCCATGGGTGATCTCGAAGTAACCGAGAAAGAAGGTGAAAGGCAGGTGAAAGCCCTTGCCGGGATGGTTGAATATCTCCCAATCTCTCAGGTCGCCGCGGCCACCGAGGGAGATGGTGCCGGTGCCGATGCCGCCGAGAGGAAAGGCGATCTCACGTAAACTATTGCCACGATAGATGTGGCGGTGCGGGGTAGATTTGCTTGGCATAGACCTCCCAGACCTATTGCATTTGGAGGGGTTATTCTTCATGGGGCTTCGCGACTCCTGTTTTAGGAGAGGATAGGTGTTTTTATGAAGCAAATCGTCGTTGGGGTACAGTATAATGGGCTGAGATGAAAGTTTTAGGCATAGAGACCAGTTGCGACGAGACGTCGGTGGCTGTTGTGGAGAGTGGAGCGCGAATCCGCTCTAACATTGTGGCCAGCCAGGTAGACCTGCATGCGCGGTATGGTGGGGTCGTGCCGGAGGTCGCTTCGCGGCATCATGTCGAGCGATTTATACCGGTATTGCGGGAAGCGTTGGCGGTTGGAGAGACAAAGCTAAGTGAGGTTGGGCTTATTGCCGTGACGAATAGGCCTGGCTTATTGGGCGCTCTGTTGGTGGGTGTTTCGGCGGCGAAAGCTCTGGCCATGGCTTTGAAGCGGCCCATTGTAGCCATACACCATTTAGAGGGGCATCTCTATTCGGCTTTTCTTGCAGATAGCACGCTCCATGAGAGGCACCCTATCGTGGCGCTGATCGTTTCCGGTGGGCACACACAGCTTGTTTGGATGGAAGGATATGGTCGTTATGCGTTGTTGGGTGCCACCCGTGATGATGCAGCCGGCGAGGCTTTTGACAAGGGGGCACGCTTGCTTGGTCTTCCCTATCCTGGAGGGCCTAACCTCTCAAAACTCGCGGTGGGCGGCGATCCAGAGCGTGTTCCTTTCCCGCGAGGTATGATCTCTGAGGGTCTAGATTTTAGCTTTAGCGGGCTTAAAACGGCTTTGCGTACCTTTCTGGACAAAGATCGGGGTGCCACTCCGTTAGCGGATGTAGCGGCCTCCTATGAGGCTGCTATTGTGGATGTGTTGGTGACGAAGTTGCGTCGTGCCTTGCAGATGACAGGGGTAAACACAGCCTGTGTTGTAGGAGGGGTAGCGGCCAATCGGCTGTTGCAACGCCGGATGAAGGCGATGGCTGTTGAGGAGGGCGTTCATCTGGTGATGCCCGAACCGATGCTTTGTACCGATAATGCGGCCATGATCGCCGCCGCCGGTTATTGGCGATACCATACCTGTGGGCCGGACGCCTTAAGTTTTGACACACTTGCAACGGCTCCACTTGCTACGTTCCAACGTGCTTAAGAGGGAAACTTTGAACCTGCCAGAATTTTTGAAGCGGGAAGCTGCTCTGAGGGAGCTGATCGAGGATAGCTTGGCAAGTCATTCGGCCTGCCCCTCTGAGAAGTTGGATTTTCTAGTTCACAAATGGATCGGCCTTCCCGATTCTATGCCTCTGCGCTGGGTTATGCGCAGGGGACTAACCGGCGAAGTACGTGGTGTGATGGCGGTAGGCATGGGCGACGAGCTATGCCAGGCCTTTCTGCTGTACGCCTGCGGTGAGCGCGCGTTGCGAGAGCTTCTTTTGACGCTGCCACGAGGGCTTTGGGTTGAATTGGGGTTCGTTGCCGAGTGGATGCGTAACGGGGTTGCAGACTTGATAGACCTGCATGAAGAAAAAAGAACGGATGATGCACTTTGCAAGGTGGTTGGGCGGAGGCGCGGAAGGCGATCTTTAGTGGAGTGCATGGTGGAAGGAAGCAAAGACGCGGTTCTCCTTGAAGTTCGCTCTCTTTTGCACGGAACAGACTGTAAAACCAAGCGATGCTTTGCCATCGAGGGAGAGCTGTTGTGTCTGCGTGCGGTTGAGGATGGGCTGCCGATCCACTGGCTGCTGTACACGCCGGAGTTGAAGAGCGATCCCTTAGGTCGTCAGCTGCACGAACAGGCCTGCTTACAGGGGGTACCTAGGGCGTGCCTGAATGGAGGATTAATGGCTAAGCTCACCACAACGCGGCCTGTCCCACACGTCATAGCCGTAGTTGAAGCAGGACTGCGGACATTGACCGATTTTTATCTAAGTCCTCAGTCGGTCCTATTGATAGCCGAGAATATCTCTAATCCCGACAACCTTGGAATGACGTTGAGAACTGCCGATGCGGCTGGGGCAGAAGGGATTGTGGTGGTTGGAGAAGGGGCAGACCCGTTCCATAAAAATTGCGTTCGAGCGGCACGAGGTGCCGTAGGACGGATGCCACTACTGTATTGCGACAACTTACCGACTGTCTTGCAAACCTTTATAGCAAAGGGTATAGAGGTGATAGGCGCAACAGGTTCGGCCACGGAGACTCTGTGGCAGTTGGATTTCCGACCGCCCCTCCTTTTGTTAGTAGGTAATGAGCAGCATGGCCTGACTAAAGAGGTGCTTACGGTGTGTACCCATCAGGTTCGGATTCCCATGATGGCCGGTCAAGACTCCCTCAATGTAGGCGTTGCTGCGGGCATTTTGCTTTACGAGATACAACGGCAAGGGTGCGCCAAGTGCCCGCCAAGAGAGACACCGAATTCCATAGGTACAATATAGAGGTGACCTGGTGTTAGCTTTCGGCCGAAAGCCGCACCCTTAAGGGAAGTTTGCTTGGCCGTATCCCCGCTTCCCATCGGCAAGCTTAAAGAGGTGGAGTGCTCGTTTCCTGTCCGAAAGAGATGGGGGCGGAAAGCCTCGGATAACTTTTAGGCATGCCGTCAAGGCGAGCCAGGCGGAGTTAGGATTGCGCCGGGGAGGGTTAGAGGGGTACAACAATGGTGTTGGCACGGAACGAGGTTTTCTCTTGTGCCGGCCTGTGGCTTTGGAGAGATAGCGGTTCCTTTGCCGCGTTTTCTGTGGAATAACATCATGGCATTCGAGGCGGTAGCGAGCTTCTCAGGTTTTTCCTGATAAGAAAGCAGGAAAGGAGTAAACAAAATGGCAACGATTTCTCTATCGGATATGACACAACGTGAGGCCCTTGTGGCCGAATTGGCGACCCAAGTGAAGAACCCACCAGAACGCGTTCGCGATGTAGCCAGCGACCCGGCGTTAGCAAAACTGCGGCAGTTGGGAACGCAACTCTGGATGGATACAGGGGACTTGGAGGCAGCACGTAAGTTATGGAAGCAAGAGTTCTCGGCACTGACCACCAACAACACCTTAGCTAACCAGGTGGTTCAGACCGGGATTATGGATGAAGATATAAAGGAGGCGGCCCGCCGGATTCGGGATGTCGAGCCAAGCGTTACCCTAGACGATTTGGTGATGGACATCGGTTTCGTTATCAACTGTCACATCGCTCTTCGGCTGGTGAGCGCTTTCGATGCCTTCGTTAGCGTTGAGCTGCATCCATCTATCGCCCACGACATCGAGAAGACGGTGCGCTATGCGCAAAGGTACTATGCAGTTTATCCCGATCGTTTCATTGTGAAAATTCCCATGACGCCGGAGGGGTTTTGTGCGGTCGCCCGTGCTCGCGCCGAGGGCATTCCCATCAACTACACGCTTGGTTTCTCAGCTCGTCAAAACTATTTAGCCGCGTTGCTCTCGAAGCCGAACTACTGTAATGTGTTTCTTGGACGATTGAACTCGGTAGTGGCCGATAATCACCTCGGTGATGGCAAGTTCGTTGGTGAGAAGGCGACCTTAGCCTCTCAGCGAGCGGTACGGGAGCTTCGCGAGAGCCACCCGGATATTCCAACGCAACAGATCGCCGCTTCGATGCGAAGTGGGGAGCAACTATTAACATTGGCCGGAGTGGACGTGTATACAGCCCCTCCGAAAGCGGTCGAAGAGTTCTATGCTGCTCATCCAAAGCCGGAGAGCATCGAATCGTGCGTAAACAAGGACTATGAGGTGCATTTGAACGCGGACGCCGATGAAGAAACCCGTCGCCAGATCGCCCTCCTATGGACGGTAGATGATGCGTTCAAAGCGTTCGCGAGGGAGCTTGCTGAGCGGGGTGGAGTTCACTTAACCGGAGACGACCTACGGCAGGCGGATCGAGACCATGGAACCCGCCTGTTCAGCAACTTTACGCCGGAAGAGCAGAAAGCGATTCGGGAGACAGGGAAAATACCCGATTTCGCACGCTGGAAAGCGCGAGCCTCTCTTGACGACCTAATGACCGAATCGGCCTTACAGTCGTTCATAGTTGACCAGGAAGCATTGGATGCGCGCATCCGTAAACTGATCGCAGAGGCCTAGGGGCAACCGATCATAGAACCATGAAGCTGAGGGAGAGCGAAGCTCTCCCTCATGTTTTTATGATCAGCAGGATTTCCACTATGCTTTCGCGAAATTAACACACGTGACAGCCGATAGCTTGCTAGATTTACTTCGTGACATCGTTGGGGACGATGGAGTCCTCTCCTCTGACGCTTTTCCCTGGCCAACCTGGTGGCAACCACCCCCTTTGGCTATGTTATGTCCTAGGGAGACTTCTCAGCTTGCTTCGTTGATATGCAGGCTGGAAGAGGCAGGTGTTGGCGTCGTTCCGGTAGGTGGGGGAACACGCCTGCATACCGGCTATGGGCCGAGCAAGCCTACGGTGTTGGTGAGCAGTGCGCATCTGGATGCCCTCATAGATTATCAACCGGATGACCTCACGGTGACCGTGCAAGCCGGAATGACGCTTGCAAGTTTGCAGCGTATTCTGGCGGAACATCATCAGCGTTTGGCGCTCGATGTGCCTTTGCCAGATAGGTCTACATTAGGTGGGATTGTGGCCAGCGCCCAGAGCGGTTTTGGGCGGGTAGCTTATGGAACTCCACGCGACCTTTTGATCGGCGTTCGCGCGGTGATATCTGGAGGCGTTGAGGTTCGAGGCGGAGGTAAGGTTGTAAAAAACGTGGCCGGCTACGATATTTGTAAGCTCTTTACCGGGTCGTGGGGAACTCTGGGCTTTCTTACCGAGTTAACGTTCAAGGTCCATGCCGCCCCGGCGTTTCAACGCACTCTTGTTTGGGATGTAGCCGATCTTGCCACAGGGGCAAGGATAGCCTTTGAGCTTTATCAGGCGCAGCTTGCCGCTGTGGGCTACTGGGTTACCAACGAGCTTACTTTACGTCCTCAGGTCGTCTTATTTCTGCAGGGTAGCCAAAGACGTGTAGATTGGCAAACGGAGGCCTATACCGATCTTGTAAGAAAGCTTGGCGTTTCTATGGCGCCTGAGGAGCTATCGCAGGAGAGGCAGCAGGAGTGGCAAAATCGCTTGGCACGGCTATCCGATACGACGCCTTTGGCGGTACGCATCTCTTGCTTGCCGACCGAAGTGGTCTCTCTTTTAGAGCGGCTCGGTGTAGCATCAGGCCTGCTGGTAACGGCGGATTGTGCATGTGGGATCGTAGACATCGCTGCGGAGGCGTTTGATCTGCTTTCACCGAAGCGTGTTCGGGCACTGCTGCCGTCGCCTCAGTCACGTTTTATTTGGACACGATTAGACCCCATTGCCCCCGATCTTGAAGATGAGGAGCGATGGGGTCACTTACGAGCGGATTTTCCGTTGCAAAAACAACTCAAGCAGTCGCTTGATCCACAGAACACCTTTAACCCCGGCCGTTTTATCGGGCGCTTGTAGGTGCTAGGGATGTTTTTTGCGCTGTAGTGGAAGGCACCGGTTGTTTGAAGAAGGGGTCGGACAGCGCTTTGAACAGATTGAAATGCAGGAATGGCCTATCGTAAGCCATTTGGTGCGCTGTGGCGTTGGCCACCCAAAGGTCGCCCGTGGCCGGTTTAAAGACCACGGCATGAAGACTGCCGGTTTTCAGCTGATGCATGATCTGCTCGGCAACCGGGACGGTGATGTGGCCATAGTCTTGGAGGAGCACATGGCCGAGTTTGGCGTTCCAGTCGCTATGCATGCCCATTGACATATAGACCATGCCGGGTTTGGTAGGGAAGGGCAGATCGGTCGAGTTGTACACATAGCACTTATCATGGCTGGTTTGCAGGGCGGCCATTTGGCCGGTTTTGCCCCATGAAAGGCAGTAGAGGATGGAGAGCGTTCGTGGGTAGTCGCGCACCTGATGAATCGCCTCTTGAAGCGTTTTACTGAACTGCACGGCATCGCGCATGACATAGGTGAGGGGACGCCCGTCGAAATTATTTGTTTTTTTGTCCCAATCGTCGCCTATTTCCGACATGGCGATGGTATCTGCATTCAGCGCGGTAACCACTCCGCAGAAGCCCAACCAACCTACACTCACAAAAGGCACACCATGGTTTGGTTCGTAGACGATGAGGGCGGGATACTTTTGAATACCGGCATCGGTGGTGTAGTCAAGCGCTCGTATCTGGATGAGGTCGCCGTGTTCCGTTGCTTTCCCATCAGCAGCAAAGAAAGAGCAACTCCATTGAGAGATGTCGGGAATGGCCGACAGACGCTCGATATCTCTTAAAGGAACGCCGGAACCGTCCGCTAGCCCCTTCAGCTCTTCGAGATAGTCGGGACGTAGATGTTTTTCATAGAGCTTCCAGATGGCATCCACGCGAGAGGGAGAACAACCCATTCCTAGCATCATCAGCGGCGCAACCTGCTCGGCCAGATAGCGCACCTCTTTTGCACAGAGTTTCCCGTGAGCATAACCCATTTCATACGGGGTGCCCCGGAGATAGAGAACGGTTAGGCGGTTGTCACCGGTTCCAATGGTAAAGCGTTTCCCGTGCAGGGCCACGTTTACCGGTGGTTGCGCTGCGTGCAGCGGGCAAGTGCCGATGGCGAGCATCAACAAGACAAGGGCATTGATGTAAAAACGCGTCATTCGCATAGCCAGCCTCCATTCGGTAGCGTGAAAAATAAGTTCGTTGTTTAAACTCGCGATTCCTGCTGGTTACCGCACCGTTAGTCTGAGCGAGGTGGCCGCGAGTTAAAGCGCGAGATGATTAAGAATTCGAGCACGTTTTCTTGGTTTAGCATGCCGATGAGTTTCGGCGAGGTGTTTGGCGTCTGGGGCGGCTCCATTACCAGGATGGGGTGATTGGGTGTAAACGCCTGAAGTACCTGTTCCAGATCGGTATCAGGGTAGACATAGGTAAAGTCTCGCTGCATCACGCCGGCCACGTAGGCATCGGGCCCTTCCTGTGCGAGGCCACGAAGCAGGTCGGCGCGTGTCAACACCCCTTGCACCTCCTCGCCGAAGACAACCGGAAAATCGTGTTGGCTGCCGGAAAGCAGCTTTTCGGCGGCGGTGCGCAACGTGTCACCGACGCTAAGGGTATGGAAGTCGCGCAGCATAGCTTCGCGCACGGTGTGCCCTGTAGCCAACACATGCGTTTGGTAGGCATTCGCCTCTTGGCTGGCTGCCACGAAGACAAAAACGGCGATGATGAGAAGTAGCAGATTGAGGGTGAAGATGGACCAAAGCCCCAAAAGCAGAGCTAGTCCCTGCCCGATGCTGGCGGCGATTCGGGTAGCCGCCAGCACATCCATGCGTTGGGCGAGGAACGAGCGCAGAACGCGCCCGCCATCCATTGGAAAGGCAGGCAACATATTAAAGGCGAAAAGAGCGATATTAGACCAGAAGAGATCTACGACGAGCCGTGGTACGGGTGCGGGGATTCGCGAGGGATCGAAGGGGACACCTGCTGCTGCGATCGCGATGCCAAGCAGAACCGCGATCACAACATTAACGGCAGGGCCGGCCAAAGCGATCCAGAGTTCCGACTTCACGTCCGGTAAGTTTTGCAGTCTCGCTACGCCTCCTATAGGATAGAGGACGATGTCGTAGGTGCGGATGCCGTAACGCATGGCGGTGAGGGCATGCCCGAGTTCATGGAGCAGCACACAAGCGAAGAGCAAGATCACATAGATCACGCTGATCCAGGTATGACCTTGATTGCCACCAAGCCCCGTTGCCGCCACAAAGACAAGCAGCAGTAAAAAGGTAAAGTGAATGCGTATGGGGATGCCGGCGATTACCGCCAAGCGAAGGGAGCTTGAATCGGCAGGATGTTGGGGCCCTTGGGGTGGCGATGCCGTCCGATTTTCCGGTTGTTGTGGTGGGAAGTTTGTCATACAACGCTCCTTTCCCTCGTTTATTCTATCTACGTCGAAAGAGATAGCGTATGATACCCAAAATGGAGACGGCGAAAAGCGGAATAGCGATTACGAAGGCGATGCCCATGCCTGCAGACTGGTTATGGGTGCTTAGCAGATAGCCGATAAGCACGAGCATGAGGGAAAGGAAGATGCCAACTAGATGGATGGTGGGCGTTGGTAAGTTTGTAAGCGCGTGAGAGAGCTGGGCAGAGCGCGTGGGACTTACGATGGTAAAGAGAGCTTTGAGGATATGCCCACCGTCGAAGTGCGGCAGGGGCAGCAGGTTAAAACAGCAGAGCCAGAGGTTATATAGTCCGAGTAGCGCGAAGAAAGTCACCACCGTTCGGGCCGGTTCGTTTATGGAGGCGAGGTCTAAGGGTTGGCTTGAGAACAGGGCGGAGATTTGCAGATCGTTCGCGTAGAAAATGGCGAAGCCAAGCAGGGCTAACAGGAGCGAAGCGGCGGGGCCTGCCATCGCAACGAGTAGATCGTCTTTTGGGTTAGAAGACCTTTCACGTACGGTATAACCGAAGTAGATGCCGAGAACGATCCGATAGACCCTTAGTCCGCGTCGTGAAGCCATAAAGGCGTGTCCGAATTCGTGGAACAGGACACTGGTACCCACACACAGAAGCCCAAGAAGGGTTAAACCGAGAGTTGCCCCAAAATGGCTTGGGTTGCTTATCACCGACACGGCGAAGAAGGCCACCAGCAAGAGAAGGGTGGCATGCAACTCGATAGATACGCCTTTCACCTTGGCAATAGGTAAAGTCACACGGCTCGCTCGATGTCGCGGTCTGTATTGCGGTGGTGGTTGAGATGCCATTTGAGACTTTCCTCCGTATGGTTACCTATTACATTAAGATACTATATTCATCTCTTATTTCCTCCTTTTCAGCACACTAGACGGCGGCGCAGCGGCCGGTGAGTGGGGCTTTGAGTGCGTCTTTGTGGCTGCCGAGGTGCTCTCGGCATATACTCGGCATATATCTGATGGTGTTTACGTACCCCTGTGCTGTTTGAGAAGTTAGAGGGCAACTGAGCCGAGGTGTGAGGATGTGTTTAGGATTTTGTGCCGATGAGGGCTTTCTCGAGGCGGCGGCGAAGATTGGAATCGAGGATGCGTTTACGCATACGAATGGATTTTGGGGTAACTTCCACAAGCTCATCCGGCCCGATATATTCTAGAGCCTGATCAAGGCTTAGAATGGTGGGGGGAGTAAGGCGCACGGCGATCTCGGCGGTTGAAGAGCGAATATTGGTGAGGTGTTTTGTCTTGCACACATTCACTTCGAGATCGCTATCTCTTTGATGTTTCCCGACGATCATGCCGGGATAGACCTCCGTTCCCGGCTCGATAAAGAGGGTGCCTCTTTCTTCTGCGTTGGAGAGGCCAAAGTGTGTTGCCGTGCCCATTTCGGTGGCGAGGAGAGAACCCCGACCGGCACGACTGATGTCGCCGGCGTAGGGATGGTAGCCGGCGAACAGACTGTTGATGACGGCGGTGCCGCGGGTGGCCGTTAGCAGTTCATTGCGAAGGCCGAGCAGGCCTCGTGTGGGCACCAGATAAGCGAAATGGACGTTACCGCTCTCTTGCCACATATTTTGCAGTTCGCCCCGGCGGCGCCCCATCTGTTCGATAACGATGCCGCGATAGCTTTCTGCCACCTCAATTTGCACCTGTTCATAGGGTTCGAGCCTCCGTCCATCGGCATCCTGATGGTAAATCACCTCTGGCTGAGAGACCTGGAACTCGAAGCCCTCACGCCGCATTGTTTCGATGAGTACCGCCAAGTGAAGTTCGCCGCGCCCGCTGACCAGGAACACATCCGGGCTATCTGTCTCCTCAACTCTGAGGCTCACGTTCGTTTCTAGCTCTCGGAAAAGGCGTTCGCGCAGTTTTCTACTGGTAACGTGCTGCCCTTCGCGACCGGCGAGTGGACTTGTGTTCACGCCAAAGCTCATCCGCAGAGTTGGCTCTTCGACTTGAATGGGCGGAACTGGTTGCGGGGTATCACGAGAGGTTATGGTTTCACCGATGGCGATATCTTCGAGGCCGGAGAGGATCACGATCTCGCCGGCTTGGGCTCGAGCGCGCTCCGCTTTTTTAAGCCCTTCAAAAACGAACACGCTAACAACTTTGGCCGGTCGCAGTTGGCCGTCTCGGCCAATAACGGCGACATTATCGTTTGGATGAACGGTGCCGGCAAAGATTTTGCCTACCGCAAGGCGTCCGCGATAGTCATCGTAGGTGAGATTGGACACGAGCATTTGGAAAGGCGCGTTTGGGTCACCCTGCGGGGCCGGAATATGGGAAAGGATGGTTTCAAAAAGGGGTTTAAGGTCACGACCCGGTTGACTGAGATCGCGTGTCGCGGTGCCTGCTTTGGCACAGGTGTAGACGATGGGAAAATCGAGTTGGGCATCGTTGGCGCCTAGTTCCACAAAGAGATCGAAGGTTTGGTCAACGACCCAATCGGGCCTGGCATCCGTCCGGTCAATTTTGTTGACGACGAGGATCGCCTTATGCCCCATGGCGAGGGCTTTGGCGGTTACGAATCGGGTTTGTGGCATGGGGCCATCTACCGCATCTACGAGAAGAAGGACGCCATCTACCATGCTCATCACGCGCTCGACCTCACCGCCAAAGTCGGCATGGCCGGGGGTATCTACGATGTTGATGAGAGTATCCTTGTAGAAGACAGAGGTGTTTTTGCTGACGATGGTGATGCCGCGTTCTCGCTCCAGAGCGTTGCTGTCGAGGATACGTTCCCCCAAATCTTGGTTTGTTCGAAAGACATTTCCCTGGCGAAGCAGGCCGTCTACAAGGGTTGTTTTGCCATGATCCACGTGGGCGATAATTGCAATATTGCGAATGGTGCTCAGATGCATATTTGAAAGGCTATCTAACTTTCGAATGGTAGAGACTATAATGCGATCTGTGAACAGATAACGCATTGCCTATATAAAGAATACCCTATTTTGCTTCAAAAGCGAACCGATGTTAAAAACCGCTTTGAGAAAGCAGGATTTTTGATGGTTGGGGCAGAAAAGGCCTATCAGCAGGGCGAAAGATTTGGCGCCCCAACAAGGGTGTAAGGAGGGAAATGATGAGAGATCCACGATACGACAAGCTAGCCGAGCTGTTGGTGACCCACTCGATGCAGGTGAAGGCAGGAGATAAGGTACTTATCGAGGCTTTTGACATCCTGTCGGACTTTACGGTGGCGTTGATACGGGCGATAGCGGCGGCCGGTGGCGAGCCAATGGTGAGCACCTATCAGCAGCCGGTTTTAAGAGCGTTGTTTCAAGTGGCCACAGAAGAGCAGATGCGCACAATCGGCGCTGTGGAGCGTGCCCGCATGGAGGCTGTGCAGTGTTATGTGGGGGTACGAGGCAGCCACAACATCGCGGAGCTATCGGACGTGCCCTCGGAGAGAATGGCGATTTATGAGAAATATTGGTGGCATTATGTGCATTCCGAGGTGCGTGTTCCTAAAACGCGTTGGGTGGTGCTTCGCTGGCCCCATCCAAGTATGGCTCAGGCTGCCGGCATGAGCACAGAGGCTTTTGAAGATTTTTACTTCCGCGTCTGCACGGAGGTGGATTATGGAAAAATGGCGAAGGCAATGGAGCCTTTGCGAGAGCTGATGGAGCGCACCGATAGGGTACGAATTGTTGGGCCGGGCACCGAATTGGCCTTTAGCATTCGCGGTATTCCTGCCGTAGGGTGCGCCGGAGAACGCAATATACCCGATGGCGAGCTGTTCACCTGTCCGGTGCGAGATTCGGTGGAGGGCACCATTCAGTTCAACTGCGAAACGCTCTACCGGGGAACACTGTTTCAGAACATTCGGCTTACATTTAAGAAAGGGCGCATTGTGGAGGCAACGGCACAAGCCGAGACCGAGAAGCTCAATGCCATTCTCGATACGGATGAGGGGGCGCGCTATATCGGCGAGTGGTCGCTGGCCTTCAACCCCTACATTTTAAAGCCGATGAAAGACATTCTTTTCGATGAGAAGATTGCCGGTAGCTTTCATCTTACGCCGGGGCAAGCGTATGAGGAGGCAGATAACGGGAACCGCTCGCAAATACACTGGGACATGGTCTGCATTCAGCGGCCTGAGTATGGAGGAGGTGAAATCTACTTTGACGATAAGCTCGTGCGCAAAGACGGGCTGTTCGTTTTAGAGGAGTTGGCAGGTCTCAACCCCGATAAGCTGGTTGTGTAGAATTAGAGGCGGTGTCTAGGAGCTTACGCTCCTAGACACTTTGAGAAGAATCACTTTTGTTGATTCTGGAGGAACTGGGGCCAATTGGGGGCATCTTGGGCGAGGGCGAGGCCGCTGTAGACAGGATCGTAGCCCACCGAATAGTCTACCGAACTTGGTTCTTGCGGCCCGGGCAGATAGATGGACATGCCGCTGGCTTTTGCCTCATTGGAGGAGCCATGGCCGAAGGCGAGAATCGCTCCTGAAGGGCCGTAGAGGGCGTTTTCCACGTTGAAGGCCGCCTGGGCGAGGTCGGTGGGAACGCCTGGGGAAGTGCGGATGAGATCGGCAAAGTCGTAGAGGTCTTTGTATTCCGGAAATTCAAAGTATTGGGCATTGAAGCGCGCGTTGTAGATGAGATTGGCCTGGTCGTTGACGTGCTGAAGCAGGCTGCCACCGAAAGCGTTGATGGCCTGTGCCACATTGCCCATCTGCGAGAGGTCTACCATGGCCTGGGTGATGTCGGTGTAGCTAGGGCTGGCATAGGTGGAGAGGGTGTCTTGGATGAGAATGTTGCCCATATCGCACGGGTTGGTGCCGCCCCCATTTTTGATTGCCTGCAACCATGTGTCGTATGGGTAGCCGGTTCCCGGGGGGCTTTCTTCGCTGGCCACCATGACTCGTGCCACATTGCGGACTTGGTAGGCCACTTCGGCGGTGCATTGTAGCGAGCAGTCTATGATGAGATCGTCTATGGGGCGAGGAGAGGCAGCAAGCGCTTGCGCGAGCTGTTGGGTTGTGATCTGGTTGCCGGTATTCGCATCTTGAGAAACTGCCCGCGTGACAGCTTGACGACCGGCAGAACGATTCAGCACCGGCAACGCGCCGGAGCCGTGATCCCAGATCACAACGGCAAGATGGTCGGAAGGATAGTTTGTGGCGCCCCATTGGATGAAGTTGGCAAGAACATGCCAATCACCCATATCCGAGGTTCCGTTGACATTGGTAGACGGATCGGGAAGGCGCTCCTGAGGGTCTTCAAGAGAAGAGGTATCCCCGTTTTCTATGGCAGCCACATCCGCCGCCGAGTGGTGCAGAATGTAGTAGCGGTGGGTCCCAACAAAAGAGGGATTGCCGCAGTTGTTAACGGAAGAGAAATAGGGACAGTTATTCGCCTGTTTCCATTGGATAACGATGTTGAGGTTCGTTCCATCGGAGCCAACAGAGGCCATTTGGCCCACATTCAGTAGGCTATCCGGTTGAAGGTTGTTGGCCGCGTTGATGTAGACAAGCACCGTCCAGCGCGCCCTGCCGGATTGATGCGGGTTCGGTTGGCAGGCTGCTGCTGTGGCCTGGCGAGAGCTTGTGTAGGGACTGGTGCCGGGGGCAGGCAAGCCGGAAGGAACGGGACCTCCACCGCCGCCGGAGCTTCCTCCGCCACCGCAACCAGAAAGCAAGGCACTTACAAGCCCTAAAACGCCCACAAGCGTGCTAAAACGAGAAAACTTGAAACGAATGTTCATCGTGTGTTTTGTCCTATTGCCTAAATTGTAACTCTTGGCTGCGCCATGAGCGGGGGGATGAAGGGGGTAAGAGTATTTTAACATAGATTCAACGGTAATGTGACGGGTCGCCCTGGTGAGAAGAGGGCCGGATTTACTTCGTTAGACTGCGCTAGGACACGAGAAGTTTTCCTCTAGTTTTCATCGAGAGGCCGGCCCAAAGCGGCCGGAGGAACAATGCGCCCAACGACGCTAAGCAAAGCGGCTATGGTCATAAGATAGGGCAGGGTATCAAGAATGTAGGGATTGCTCCAATCTACACCAAGGAAGGTAAGATGGATGTTGCTGATCTGAAGCTGGGTTTGAAGGGCGTAGAAAAAGCCGAAGAAAAGGGCGCCGAGGGCCGCCCCTAGAGGGTTCCACTTACCAAAGATCACCGCTGCGAGAGCCACATAGCCTTTTCCTGCCGACATATCGGTGGAGAAACTATGGGCGTCGGCCATGGAGAGATAGGCACCGCCAAGTGCGCCTAGAACTCCCGAAAGCGTAACGGCAATATAGCGGACGGGGATAGGCTTCATGCCACTAAGGAGGGCGTTTTCAGGACTTTCGCCGGAGGCCCGTAGGCGCAGTCCGAAACGGGTACGATAGAGAAGCAAAAAGATAAAGAAGGGTAGGGGCATCGTTAGATAGAGGAAGGAGGCTCTGGATAGGCCTTGCACCTCCACTCCGTTTGGGTAGAGCGTGAGGTACGCATAGTGAGTTACACCAGCGGCAAGTAGATTGATTCCGAGGCCGCTCACCACGTGATCCATTTTGGTGCGCTGGGTGAAGAACGCATGCAGGAGACCGAGCAAGGCTCCAACGGCTATGACAGCGAGAATGCCTATAAGACTGGCATTAAGGGTAGGGAAGCCGTGATGATCGGCAAGGGTTTCACCCCAGATGCCCACAAAGGCACCGATAAGCATAAAACCCTCGAGAGCGATATTGACGACGCCCGAACGTTCCGAGAGCACGCCGCCCATAGCAGCCAAAATGAGAGGGACTGCGCTATAGAGCGTTGCAATGAGAAGAGCCAGTAGACTCGATAAAGAGGTCATGGTGCGGTGGAATCCTGAACAGGTATCGTTTCTGGAGGGGTTGGCAATGGCTTTCTTTTGCGCTGATAAAACAGGAATCGCATGCCGACGAAGAGGATAATGATGGCTTGGATGATGCGACCTATAGAATCGGGGATATTTGTTTGGTCTTGCATGTAGCCTGCCCCGCCGGCAAGGGCGCCGAAGAAGAGGGCACTATAAAACACGGAGGTGCTATCAATGCCGGCCAGGAGAGCGACCGCAATGCCATCAAACCCATAGGTGCCTGCAAGGTTTGGGAAGTAGCGATGTTGTGCTCCAAGCACCTGGATGGTTCCCGCAAGGCCTGCTAGGGCGCCTGAGAGCGCCATGGTGACAACCAAGGTCTGTTTTACCGGCAGTCCGGCTACACGGGCTGCTTTGGAGTTAAGCCCTACCGCTCGAATTCGGAAGCCCAGAGCCGTACGCTTCACAAGAAAGCCAAGCGCGGGCACGGCAAGCAGGGCGAGGAAAAGCCCGAAGGAGAGGTTTGTGTGACCGACGAGAATAGGCAATGTCGCACTTGCCGATACGGCAGCTGTTTGTGGGGCCTGATTGTGGGGGTCTTTGAGGCTATGCGTGATAAGATAGTTTGCGATGTTGTCGGCCACATAGTTGAGCATAATGGTAGAGACCACTTCGTTTACCTGGCGCCATGCTTTAAGAAGCCCGGCAAGGCCTCCCCAAAGGGCACCGGCGAGCGTGCCGGCAAGTAGGGCTAGGGGAAGATGGAAAAGCGCTGGCAGGGTAGGCCACGCAATACCCACGGCGGCGGCCGTGACAGCACCTGCAATAAACTGGCCCTGACCGCCGATATTGAAAAGGCCTGCTTGCAGACCGACGGCCACGGCCAAGCCACAGAGCAGTAGCGGAATAAACTGGGTAAGGGTTTGGGCGAGTTGGAAGAGATCAAGATGCATGGGGCCTAGCGGAACCTGCTGGCTTCCTTGAGCTGGTCCGGCGATAAGCCCAGTTGCTCCACTCCAAAGGGTACCGAACGCCATGGCCACATTATAGCCGGATAGGCCGAGAAGCAAGGCGGCCACGAGCAGAGCGGCTGCAATGCTGGTAAGAGAATGGAGAAAGCCTGGACGTGAGATAACTGTTGGAACCATGGTTACGCGGCGCTTCCTGTCATGAGATGGCCTATACGCTCCACACTTGCGTCGGAACGCGATAGGGTGCCAACAATGTGGCCATTGTAAAGCACGACGATGCGGTTGGCTAAAAGGAGTATCTCATCCAAATCGAGGGAAAAAAGGAGGATGGCGGCTCCTTTGGCAGCGGCTTCCTGCAGTGCGTGGTGGACGAATCGAGTCGCCCCTATGTCGAGGCCACGTGTTGGTTGATAGGCAATGAGGAGGCGTGGTCGGCTTTCTAAGGCCCTTGCAATGACGATTTTCTGTTGGTTGCCACCTGAAAGCGTTCTCACAGGAGTTAGCACTTCTGCACGCCCTAGGCGTACGTCGTAACGGCTCACTATGTCGGCAGCCAGTTGATGCAGCACCTTATAATTGATGAGGTACCCTCCGCCCCATCGCGTTTGAAACTCATGCCCTAAGAGCAAGTTCTCGGCAACGCTAAAATCGAGCACCAACCCCTCTTGATGCCGATCTTCCGGGATATAGGCAATGCCCTTGTCTCTACGGTAGGCCACGCTCTGCCGAGTGATCTCCTCATTATCGAGGAAGATACTCCCGCATTCCACACTACGTAGCCCTGTAATGGCCTCTGCGAGTTCCTTCTGTCCGCTGCCATCCACCCCGGCAACGCCTACGATCTCGGCGGGAAAGAGTTGCAAAGAGATATTTTGGAGGCTCAAAGCGCCGCGATCATTACGTACCGAGATGTGTTCAAGTTTGAGTAGTGGGAGTGAAGAGTTAGCAGCTGATGTTGGTTCAGCGGTTGTAACGCTGGAGACGGTAGCCCCGGAAAGGAGGCGGGTTTGGATGTCGCTTTCTGACGTTCCGAGCATGGCCGCTAGGAGCTGTTCTGGTTGAACGTTTGCGGTCTGGAAGTCACCCGCGTTTCGACCACGTCGCAGAACAGTGATATACTCGCTATGGGCCATGACCTCACGCAGTTTGTGGGTAACAAAGACAACCGTAGTTCCGTTTTCAACCAGCCGATGGAGTAGGCTAAAAAGCGCCTCGACTTCGGCAGGTGCAAGCGTGGCCGTGGGTTCATCTAGAAGCAATATTTGGGCATTGCGGTAGAGTGCCTTAAGGATTTCGACCTTTTGTAGAGTAGCCAGCGAAAGCTGCTCGATACGTTGTTTCAGCACGGCGGGGTCTAGTCCCAACTGCACGGCCAACTCTTGAATACGGTTGATCGCTTGGGATGGAGCTAGTAGGCCACCCACAGAGGTAGGCTCGACACCCAGAAGAATGTTTTCGAGCACGGTGAGAGCCGGGATCAGCGCATGGTGTTGGCTTACGAGGCCGATACCTAGCCGGATAGCGTCGGCCGGAGAACGGAGCTCCTTTGTTACATCGCGTTCATGAATAAAGATACGGCCTTCATCCGGCAGAATACGACCGTACAGGATGCCAAGAAGGGTAGACTTTCCCGCGCCGTTCTCCCCAATCAGTGCATGGAAGGTAGCTCGTTTAACATCAAGATGCACATCATCGTTTGCAACGACACCGGGGAAACGGCGGGTGATATGTTCCATTCTCACGATATAATCGGAGTAGGAGGTCGGCTTTGGTTCAGACGATGGCAGCCCCATGGTAGATATTTTAGCGGAGTGAGGAGAACGGTGTCAATTGTAGCGGAGGAGAGGACACCAGCGTCTCTCCTCCGCAATTTTTTAAGTTAGGTTGGATGGTTACGGCTGGAACTGCTCGTTGCCCGATGGATAGGGTGGAATGGTTGCCGGGCCGATCTTACTTGGATCGTAGGTACTTGCCCAAAAATCGGGCGGCCCTTGGCTAGCGGGCACTGAATTGCTTACGGCCTTAATACCGTGATGGATATAGGCCACAATAGCCCACAGATCGTCATCGCTCAGATGGCGGAACGACGGCCATGGCATGGGAGGTGCAAGGTAGTGCGGTGTGGTGGGGAAGTTGCCTTGGCCGGGCGTTGTGGAGGTAATGACCACATCGGGTGTAAACATAGGGTCGAGGCCATATTTGAGGGCGTTGTAGATTTGCCGATCGGTGAAGTTACCCAGTCCGGTGTTCATGTCAGGGGTGATGTTTGCGGCATAGGTAGTGAAGGGACCGATCTGGAATTGAGCGGTGGGGCGTGAGCTGGTGTAGCCGGCAAGCCATTGCGGGTCGCTTGGGTCGTCTTTTCCACCGTTGTGGCAGTCAGAGCAACCAAGCGAGGTAACAAGGTACTGACCGCGTGTGACCTGAGCTAAAGTTGTGGTGCCTCCCGGAAGGCCACCGGATGAACTCCCTCCGCATCCGGCTGCGAGAAGCAGACCAACGAGGACAGGACCGCCAAAGAGAAGACCTGTCAACACAGCAGGTGCACGAGCCGATGTCATTGTTTCCTCCTAGACCTAGGTTTATTTGTAATCAAATAGCCCTGCCCACAAGCTATGAAGGAAGAGCTATGGATTACCCTAGTAGTCACGTAGTTCTTTAAGCTCTATGGTATCTTATCACGCCTATAAGATAATGTCAAGCAAATAAATGTCTTTGTATGTTAGGGGGTTCGACGCACAAGGCCTTTCTAGGGTATTCTTTGAAGCGTATGAGACACCGAAAACCAATAAAAACCTCACGGGATAGAAGGGGACGCAGTTGGCGTCGGCTTCTCTTTGGTGGCTTACTGATCCTCGTTGCGTTTGGATGTGGTGCACTTGGTACCGTGCTCGGATGGCGCTATCGGGCGCATCAGCGTCCGTCTTCCTTTACAGGAATTGTACAGAGCGTTTCTGCTGCGGCTACCAACGTGCTTTCGAGCCTAGATTCAACCGCCAGCTCCGACACTCCAGGGCTGTTAACCGCCGGAACTCAACCCATCCCGGTGATTATGTACCATGATGTGGTGCCTCGCAAGCAGGTCTGGTTCGACTTAACCACCGAGGAGTTTGCCCGTCAGATGCAGGAGCTAGCAGAGGCCGGGGCGCACCCAATAACGATTCAGCAGTTTTACGACCATCTCAGTTTAGGTAAACCCTTGCCCACGCATCCTATACTGCTGACCTTTGACGACTGTACGCTAGGGCAGTTTACACAGGCACTGCCTATTCTCGAAAAATATCATTTCCCAGCCGTCTTTTTTGTGCAGACCGGTTCGGTGGGGGTTACCACGGTAAAGCCCCACATGACGTGGGAGCAGCTAAAGGCGGCGGAAAGTACAGGGCTGATCACGGTTGAATCGCACACGGTGACGCATCCGGAAGACCTCACCAAAATCTCCGATCATCAGCTTGAAGAGGAGATGGAGGTTTCCAAACACTCTATTGAGGTGCATTTGGGGCATCCGGCACTTTTTTTAGCTTATCCAAGTGGAAACTGTGACGCGCGTGTGGCCTTGGCAGCCCAGCAGGCGGGTTATCTCGCCGCATTTACCATGAACAGAGGGTGGGCTGCAAGCCCAGCTCCACGCTATTTTTTGCCTCGTTTGACTCCGAAACGCATTGAGGACGTGTTGGCTGTCTGGCGGGGTGAACAAGCTATCGAACCTCCTCTACCTCGCCTCGTGGCGATTCATGACAGTCCTTTGGAGAGAGGCACCTTTACAGGAGGTGCTTATCCTGTAGACTGGATTGCAGGGGGAAGTCTAACTACGGAGACGCTGGATCATCGAGATACGGTGGGGGATATGGCCCAGCAGGTGGGGGCGATAGCCGCCCTGAACGGCACTTTCTTTGCCGATGCCCGCATTGCCAGCAATGCAGGCGGGATGATCGGCCCTTGTTTGAGTAGCGTAAATGGCACCTATCAACCTTCTGACCCTTCGGATGACCCACGCCTTGAGGGGAGGCCACTCATCCTGTTTAGCCCGACACACTGTTTGGTGGTGCCTTATGCGGCCTGTTTCGGTGGATCGCAAGCGGTTCTGCAGCAACTATTACCGGATGTGACCGATGCCTTTTTAGCCGGAGGCTGGATAGTGCATTATGGGAAGGCGTTGCCGCCTGAGGAGATGCGACGTTGGTCTTCCTCCGATCTCAACGATCCGCGGCATCGCGCCTTTGTGGGCATTGATGCTCAAGGCCGCTATATGTTGGGGGCCACGCGAGATAGCATTAGCACGGAGGTACTATCACATCTCTTGGAGAAGATGGGCGTACAGGAGGCTTGGCTCCTTGATTCTGGTTTTAGCACCAGCCTTATCTGGCAGAATCATGTGCTGGTTTCTGGGCATTCGGAGCCGGGAGTTCCAAGCCGCCCCGTGCCGCACGCGCTATTTCTCATCGGGAACGCCGACCCGAACGCCCCACCGCCCCCATCGGACGCGCCGCTCGCTGCCGGGGAAGGCGCTGCAACCTTGCAGGATGCCCTTTCCGCCGATAGTACTGCCGGAGCAGCTCACTATTTTCGGCGACATCGTAGACGCCACAGGTAAAGAGCTTTGGGGAGAAATGAGTTGCGACGTCATGGAGTTTTGGTGGTTTATAGCCTCTTCGTTCTCTGCCTGCTTGGGGCCTGCAATAACGCGGATCAAGGAGCAAAAGAAAGAGCGAATGCCCATGCTCCTACAAGCGAGGTGACAAGCGCCGAAAATGCATCGGGTTTGCGGTCCGCTTTACCTCAGGCCACACAACCAACATCCTTCCATGGGGCGGCATTGAGAGAGGCGCAGCAGACGCTTTCAAATTTTCACGTGGTAGAGCCATTTCTCTTGAGAGGCGCTGCTCCGACCCCGAAAGGTGTCTCCTGTTTGAAGGCATTGGGGGTTAAAACCGTAATAGATTTACGGATAGCCCCAAAGCATGTGGCTGCGGAGCGTAAGCTGGTAGAGGGTGCCGGGATGCGTTATGTAAATCTACCTATGAGTGCCGAACCACCGACTCAAAAGGAAATAGACACCTTTTTAGCGATAGTCCGCGATCCTGACCGGGAGCCGGTCTACGTGCACTGTCAGTACGGAGCCGACCGAACAGGGTGTATGGTTGGTCTCTATCGAGAGATATATGAGGGCTGGAACTACCAAAAAACCTATTCTGAGATGCGAAAATACGGTTTTAAGCCCTACCTGCATAAGCTGGCTGCTACGGTACAGAGATACCAACCAGGTTCGCCTGAGGCGAAGCAAGAGCGGGCCAAAGTGGAGGCACTTTTAGAACATAGAACATTAAAACCTTAGTAGATCGGTGTTGGCTTATGCGTGCTTTTCGATATGTTGTGTGGGGGGCGACTCTCGGCCTCCTTTCCACGGCGCTTTGGCTAAGAGTGGGAGTGGTGAGGGGCGAGCATCATGAGGGCGTTCATAGACGCAAAATGGCGTTAAGGAAAGCGCCCATCCTTTCTGAAAGCATGTTGCCGAAGCCGGTACCTGGAGCAGCTAAGCAGTTTGCTGTCGTGTTGGTTTGGCATGACATTGTGCCAAAAACCAAGCAGGTTTGGTTTGATACGACCTTATCTACCTTTCGTAAGCAGCTTGAGCTGATCCATCGAGGTGGTTTTCACGTTATTACGCTTCGTCAACTCTATGATCATCTTACGAAAGATACCCCACTTCCCCCAAGGCCTATAGCGTTGACATTTGACGACAACAATCAAGGCATCTACTACTATGCATTCCCGCTTTTGCGCAAGTATGGCTATCCGGCTACCCTTTTTGTACATACCGGCTATGTTGGGGTAATGACAGATAAGCGCCATAACACATGGGACATGCTCCGCACCATGGTTCAGAGTGGTTTGATTGATGTTCAGAGCTTAACCCAGAGCCACCCCGAAAACATTCTGCTGTTGTCAGATAAGCAGATCGTCAAGGAGTTAGTAAACTCACGGCGCTCCATCGAACTGCATTTGGGGATACCGGTTTATGCCTTCGTTTATCCGTGTGACAAGCACGATTTGCGTGTTGCGGAGGATGTTTATCGTACGGGGTACAAGATAGCCTTCACGGAAGATAGAGGCAACGCCTGCGCCTCACCAAACCTCTATTTGGTGCACCGATACGCTGCTATTCTCTGTTTTGACCAGGCGCTATCCGATGTGGCCCGCGCCTGGCGTTGATTACAGGTAGGCGGCATAACACGTACAGATTTCTTCGTGGTGTGGTTTTTTTACCTACTCAGGCGTAGATCATACTACTGAGGCACTGCCAATAGGAACATCGTAGGAGGTAGGAATGAGCGAAGAGCGACATCTATTTACTTTGCATGGGGTTTGGAACGGAAACAGCGATGGTGATGGCATGCTCACCTCACCACGGGGAGCTCATTTGCCATTTGGTGTGCCGGAGGCGTTTGGGGGGAAGCCCGGGCGCACCAATCCGGAGGAGTTGTTGTTGGGGGCGGTGATCGCCTGTTATAGCATCACGCTGTCTATCTTAGCCGAAAAGCGCCGCCTTCCTCTTGAGCGCATTGTGGTGGATGCGGAGGGTGAGGTGGTACGCCAACCCAATCGAGTGCTGAAGTTTTCGGCGATCCGATTACGGCCTAAACTGTTTCTCGTGAATGCGGATGAGGCGCAGCAGCGAACAGCGGTTGAATGCGCGCACAAAGCAGAGGAGTACTGTATGATCTCGTGCGCGTTACGTGGCAATGTGGAGGTAAGTGTCGAACCCGAAATTGCCGAAGCTTGAAAAGACTCCAAAGCGCACAAGGAGTAAGGCAGATGTGAGTTAGGGCTTCACGCCCTAACTTTTTTTGTGGCTTACGGGGAATAGGGCATTTAGTGGAACCATTGAATATTCTCCGGTGTATTATTTACCGGTGAATAATTCTATGACGCGGATACGATCTTCCCTCATCGCCAGGCCTCGTCGTGCAGGCCCGGGGCAGACAGCTTTAGGTCTTTTACTAGGAGTGATGGGATTACATCTCTTTCCTATTAAGGGTTGCCAAGCAGAAGAGGGGTTCTTCAACTCGAACGGAACTCGGATACATTATGTTCAGGCAGGCTCAGGGCAGGCCGTTGTATTGATACATAGATGGATGGCGAGTTCTCGAATGTGGGGGACTAAGCAGAAGGATAACTCCATTTTCTGGAGTCTTTCAAAAAACTTTCATGTTATTGCTGTTGATTGCCGAGGGCATGGCCTCAGTGACAAGCCACACGAACCGCAAGCCTACGGCTGTGAGATGGCCTTAGACGTTGTGAGATTATTAGATCACTTACATATCCAGCAAGCACATCTCATTGGCTACTCGATGGGTGCGATTCTCGTTGGGAAAATTGTTGCTTGCTATCCCGAGCGTGTTCTCAGTGCGATCTTTGCCGGAGGTGCCCCCGTGATACATTGGAGCCCTAAGGATTTAGAGCAGAACGACGCCTTTGTAGAAAAATGGCAGAAAGACAAGGGCCTACAGATGGTATCCACCCTGCTGTTTGGTCCCCAAGATCGCACCGCTCTCGCCCTAGCAAACCACAGTCTTCGACAGATCACTGTTACAGCTTCAGAGTTAAGGCGTTACCAACGCCCTGTATTGTTTATATATGGTGAACGAGATTGGACATCCACCAAGCAGTATGTCGAGGCAGCCCTCAGGCCTTTAGCCGTGGGAATATCGTTGTCATTCGCGACGCCGATCACTTCACAACACCAATGAAACCTGACTTTCTCACAACGATTCTAAATTTCCTCAGGCAGGCAGAGGCATCCAACAATGTTCTTCAAAAATAAAACATATCACGGCGAAAGATATATCAGAGATATTTCAAATACGACCGAAACACTGGGTAACAAGATAGCATGAGAACCAAGAAGGAACTTTTACGAGATGAGGAGCTTGTTCGCTCCATTCGTGAGCGCATGGAGGAAGATGACCCATGCACCCTCTTAGCTATCGAGAACCTCGTGCACCTGTTGAGGACGCACAAGGTGATCTATGAAGCTCTCGCCGCACGTTTGGTAGAGTGGGAGCTTTCTCCTGCGCACTATAACTTTCTCGTTGTTCTTTACAAGGCGCCCGATAAGCAACGCCAGATGTCGGATATCGGCGAGCACATGAATGTGGCGGTCTCACCCTCCAACATCACAAAGCTTGCGGACGCTCTGGAACGTCGTGGCCTGATTCGGCGAAAAGCCTGTGCACACGACCGACGGGTTGTGCTCGCAGAGCTTACCACAGAGGGAGAAGCGCTTATAAAGGCGCTTATGCCCGAGCAGTATCGTTGGATCAGGCATCTTTGGGGCGAACTTTCGGAAGAGGAGCGACGGATGTTAACACATCTTCTTCTCAAGCTGCGCAGAAGCGTAGAGAAGACTCTGCAGGAAACGGGCATTGAGAAGTCGTTACCGTTTTGTGAGGTGAGAACGGAGGAGTAGAAAGAATGAGTGAAGAAAACCGCGATGGTCGCGTACTGCTTGAGCCGGAGCAAAAAGTAGAGGCGCCAACGACCGTTTCCGATGGGTTAGAGGCGGAAGAGGCGCAAGGGTCGAAGCGAAAAGATTGGGTAAAGAAAGTGGGTTTAGTCGTTCTTCTCTTTGCCCTCATCATTGGGGGCATCGTAGGCTATTCCTACTGGCGCTATGCCTCTACCCATGTCTCGACCGACGATGCCTATCTCACGACAGATGTCGTTCAAATAACACCCCAAGTGAGCGGTAGTGTCGCGAAGGTTTATGTGACCGATAACCAACATGTGCAAGCAGGGCAGTTGCTTGTCGTGTTGGACGATTCGACCTATCGTGCCGCTGTAGAGCAGGCGAAGGCAAATTTGAAAGCGGCCATCGCCGCTGCACAAGGGGCAAATACCGGTGTTGACCTCACACAACAGACGACCCTGGCCCAGATTTCCCAAGCAGAAGCCGGAGTGACCCAGGCACAAACGGGGGTCGAAACGGCCTCCGCGGATGTCAGCCGGGCTGAGGCTGCTTATGCGGTAGCACAGACAGGAGTGCAGACCGCTCTGCAGACGGCCAAGACGGCACAGGCGGGTGTTGTGGCAGCCGAGGCCGCTTATCAAAAGGCGTTACAAGGTGTGCAGGCGGCTCGTCAAAAGCTTGCCGATGCAGAGGCCACTCTGCAATCGGCCAAGGCCAATGTGGTCGCTGCGCAGGCCAAAGCCAAGCAAGCGGCTACAGATGCCAAGCGTTATGACCAGCTCTATCAGGAAGATGCCGTTAGCGCCCAAACGCGCGATGCTGCAGACACGGCTGCTATCGCGGCGCAAGCTGCGCTTGAAAGCGCGCAGCAGGCCGTTAGCCAAGCTCAGGCTTTGGTGGGAGAGCAACAGGCAGCCTTGAACTCTGCCCAGCAAGAGGTAACAACCGCTCAGGCCAATTTAAAACAGGCTCGCGCGCAGTACGCTGCAGCGCTTTATGGCATCAAAGCGGCCAAGGACAACGCCAAGCAGGCCAAAGCCCAGTATCTGGCCGCTCAGAAGGATGTAGAAGCGGCACGTGCGCGTGTTCAACAGGCCGAGGCGCAGTTGCAGCAAGCCGAAACCGCGCCTGCCCAGGTTGCCGTACAAAAATCGAACGCGCATACGGCGGCAGCACGCATCGCCCAGGCTGCAGCTGCTTTGCATGAGGCGGAAATTCATCTCCAAGATACCCGAATCTATGCACCGGTAACCGGCCGCGTCAATGCCAAGACCGTAGAGATCGGCGAGCAGGTGGCTCCGGGGCAGGCGCTTATGGCGATGGTGCCAGATAACGATATTTGGGTGGTCGCTAACTTTAAAGAGACCCAAATCACCAACATGAAGCCCGGTCAACCCGCAGAGATTCACGTGGATGCATTTCCAGGCATAACCTATCATGGGCATGTCGACTCGTTGGCCTCGGGTACGGGAGCGGTGTTTACCTTACTTCCGCCCGATAACGCGACGGGGAACTTCACCAAAGTTGTGCAACGAGTGCCTGTGAAGATCGTGTTCGACCCAAAACAGCCAGGGTTGGATAAGTTGCGTGCCGGGCTTTCGGTAGAGGTGAGTGTGAAGGTAAAGTAGGCTGCTCATGTTCGGGATGGGCGGGGCGGGTTCCCAATCCGAACCCGCCCCTTGTTCACTTTGGATGATGAGACAATAGGAACACCAGGTGTGTTGGCAGGGTATTATAAATTGGTAAGCACATCAAAGAAAGGAAACAAGTTCTTCTTGATGAGAGTCAGCACGGCGTTAGGAATTGGAGGCTTGTTGGTTGTACTTGCCGGGTGTCAAAGCGTGAACACAGCGCCGGCAAATAGTGGTACAGCATCTCGCAGTACGACTCCAGATGCTTTTGCTGGGACTAACACGGCACCATCTGCTGCAGCCCCTTCTGAGGAGAAGAAGCCCACCTTGTCACAAGCGCTTGCCGAGGCGCCTGTGGATGACCCCTCTTTAAAGCCTTTAGCGCAGAAGTACGCGCAGGCGGAGGCGGCGCTTAAAGCTCATCCCAATGATCCCAATGCAAAGAAGGCCTATGTCAACGCGGCCTATAACTATGCGCATACCATCGAGTATGTGAGCGATAAACTCGAGCCGGTGATCAAATATCGCGCGGCGCTTTTACTCTATCGCAGGGCGCTTGCCGTAGACCCAACGAACGCGCCAAGCGAGCGTGAGAAAGACCAGATCGAGGCGATCTACCGCACCATGCCTGGGGGTATTCCTCAGGAGTAAGGAGGCCAAGCATGAGGCTTTGGCAAAAGATGTTTAGTATAAGCGTGTTCGTTCTGTTGGGGCTTATTGTAAGTTGTGCCCTTGGATTCGCTCAGGGGGAAGGCAATGAGACGCCAGCACCTATGCCCTCAAACCCCCTAAAGCTTACCTTGAAACTCGATAAAAAGACCTACAAACCCGATGAGCCGATTGTAGTGCAGTTCCAGGTAACTAACACCTCTAAAACTTCGCAGCAGCTAGCCTTCGCCACAACGCAGCATTACGACTTTGAGATTCACTGCGGGGATTTGAAAGGCCCGGTAATCTGGCGGTGGTCGAAGGGGAGGCTTTTTGGGCAGGTGGTGATACAGCAGGCTCTTTCGCCGGGACAGGAGATCACCTACAAAGAGACGATCTATCCTCAGGATGCGAAACACCCGGAGGGCCTTCCACCTCTCAAACCAGGGAAATACACTTTGTTGGCCATCCTCACAACCATGCCACGCACGGCACGACCCTCGGTCTCCTGTACGTTTGAAGTGAAGTAGATTATCCTCCTTGCGCCCAACGGAGGCCAGTGTAGAGGCGATAGCCATAACATTTTGCGAGATAGATCGTCGCAATAGGGCGGCTATAGAGAGGGCGCCGGTAGAGGTAAACAGGGGGTAGCCATTGAACTCGTGTGAAAACCTTGCGCAGATCGGCATCGTTCGCTTTGCCGGCATTGAGGAAGATGGAGTCTTCACCGAGTTGTCGTTTGAGTTGTTGAACATAGGCCGCATACATGTCGAGCCGATAGTGAAGAAAGAGATCGTAAGTAGGAGGATGGTCGGGCAAATAGAAAGCCATGAGAGCAATATATTGGTAGCCATTACCTGAAATGAACACTTTATGCCCATGCCTCTCCATGTCGGTGCGAATTTGCTGTACCTTTTTGGCAAGCGTGCGCCATCCGAATGCTGTATTTGTGATGTCGGACTTAGGGGGAATACGGATGCCAACCGCCATGCGCAGGCGAGGAAAGAAAAGGAGCAGAGTAAGGAATGCAGTGGAGATGGCCGCTGCGCTAAACCAGAGGATGTTGTTGAACGGTCTGTAATGTTTTTTAGCAGAACAAAGACGACCGATCCAGAGGAGACAGAGAGAGGGATAGGCAAAAGGAACCCAATTTGCCTGTACTTTCGTTTTGAAAGCCAGCAGGCAAAACAGAAGCAGTGAGGGCAAGCCTGTTAGGGTAAGAAATCGTTGTTGTAGCGGCGCATGTGTGCGCAGAGCACTTAGGCTGGCAGCGAGGCTGCCTAGAAAAATAACAGGCCCTATAAAAAGGGCTTGTGAGGCCAGAAAATCGCCAAAGCGCCGCAATGGGTTTCCACCATGATGATGGACTAAGAAAAAGAGATGCAGGAAAGTCCACCAGTGATGCTGTGCGTTCCACCACAAGACGCCCCCATACATGACCAACGTGATGCTGAGAGCCGCATAAGGTTCCCAACGCTTTAACCAGAAGCGATGGGAGGGCGTGAGGAGAAAGTAAAGCAGCAGGCTGGCCGGAAGGAGAAGCATGGTATGCTTGCTTAACAGCCCAAACCCACAGGAGATGCCTGCGGTAAGCCATGTCCTGCGCTGTTGGGGGGAAAAGGGACTGTAGACAAAGAGAGCTTTTGCAATGAGAAGAAGAGCGAGCGTCCAGAAAAAAACGAGAGGGGGGTCGTAGGTGGCGATTTGGCTGCCTACGGCGACGAGGGGAGATAGAGCTAATAAGAAGAGCGTGAGGAGGCCGACTTGTGGGGAGAAGAAGAGCAGGGCGAGTTGATAAATACAGAAAAGTGTCCCTGCTGTTAGCAGGCAGACGCCTATGCGAACGCCAAATTCGTTTGTGCCAAAGATCGCGGTGGTAAGGCGAATAAGATAGGCGATGAAGGGGCCCTGATCATAGTAACCGAGTGCTAGATGCCGTGACCAGTCCCAATAGTAGGCTTCGTCGGGGACGAGATCAATTGCCTTGAGAAGGGGGAGGCGTAGCGCAGTAGTAATAAGCAGAAAGAGAAGAGCTGCGAAATGAAATTTTTTCTCTTGTTCTGGATGAGAGGAAGGGGCTTGCATTCTCAATTGCCCGTAGCGAACAGTGCATCGCTAAGAGGCTCGTTCACATGAATTTTTTCAAGCTCCGTATCGGCTGCGAGGTTTCCATCTGCATCCCGCACCTGGATATGAGTGGGTATCCAGAGAGAAGGAGCCACTTGATGCGGCATGAGATAGCAAAATGCGGCCTTTAGTTTGCCATCTGCAGAATACCATTCGCGTTTAACAACCAGATGTGTTTGAGGGTCGAGCCAAATACGGTAGTAGGTGCTGTTGGGGTGATGGATGTAGTGGAGGTCGAACACAAGGAGTTGATGCCCCTGATTGTCATCTGTTTGAACAAAATGGGCTTGCATGAAATCTAATGTTTCGGGAGTGATCAGTCCCACATATTCGAGAAGCGATTGGCGTTGGACGGGATGGTCTGTTAAATCCTCTTTTTTTCTTAGGTGCAGCTTGGGCACAGCGTAGAAGCGGTAGGGCCCGTTATAGATCAACACGGCATCACCAAACGCAGTAGATTGTCCATCGAGCCGCAGCTTATCAGGGGCTTTATAGAGGAGCAGTAGCTTATGAATGGCATAGTTTCGGGCGAAATCGGGGCCGATATGTGCAAGCACCTCCGAGTTACTTGAGGTGATATGTAGGATCGCTTCAAGAGATTTAAGATCGGTAAGTTGTGACACCAGGTCGGTGTCGGTTGGAGCTTTACGAGCTGAGATATGTTGTGCACGTAACGGAGAGCCGAGGAGGCATAGGAACAATAACAATATAAAGGCTATAAAGGCTCCGAAAATGGCGATAGCTTTGCGAAATGTCAAGCAGGTTCGCGTAGAGCTTGCAGAGATATGCAACTGTCCTATCTCCTGAATATAGAATCGTATCTATTTAACGTATAATTACAGGCACAAGGTTTTCCATGGGACTGCCTTGTTAGCTTTAGTATAGCCTTTAGAGAGGCGGAATGTCAAAACGGATCGGAG